>JAOUFP010000388.1 GCA_029858145.1 Nitrospirota bacterium
TGCCGGTATTTGTTGTCGGCGATGAGGGCGTCGATCCCTTCGGTAAAGACCGCCTCGATATTCTCATCGCTGGAGTAGCCGCTGTCCATCAGGAAGACCGCCTCCTTCATCACCTCATCGGCCTTCTCGCCGATGGCGGAAAGGGTTTCTCTGATCCCCTCCAGCACGGGCTTCATCAGCTGCCCCTCGTGCCCCTCGCCGAAGGCCTCGGCATGGACGATGACCTGGTGTTTCGAATCCGCAGCCGCAATCCCGTTGTACCCCTGGATGACCCCGTGCGAAGAGACCATCTTGGCGCTCTCGTTGTCGGTCATGTTGCTCTTCTTCACCTTCCCCTTCCGGTTGACTTTATCCTCGTTCCCGCTCATCCACCGGTCGATCTTGTCGATCTTCGCCTGGAGTTTCCGGATCGCCTCTTCCTCTCTCCTGCGCATGTCCGGCCCGCTGCCGCCCCGCCCTTCCGGGTCGTCGTCATCGGACCTGTCCGCCTGCCGGTGTTTCCGCAAAAGGAGCTTTACCGACTTCTCCAGCTTCCCCTTCTTCCTTTCGAAATCCTCCCTTGTGCCGCTCCACTCCTTGGAGCAGTTCGACGAGATCTTGCAGCCGTCGATGGCAAACATGTTCCTGCCGATGAGCCCTTCTTCGGCGCAGATGGCCAGGACATTGGCAAAGAGCGGGGCGATCTCGTCGCCCAGCGAGGAGACAAAGTCGGCAATGGTTGTGAAGTGAGGGTGAGAGTCTGCGGAAAGGGCCATGAAGACGACGTTCTCCCGGCAGGCCCTTGCAATCTGCCGGGAGGAGACGATGCCTCTCGAGTAAGCGAAAAGGACGATCTTGAGCAGTATGGACGGGTCATAGGCCGGAGCCCCGCCGTCATCGTTTTTGAACCTCTGTGCGAAGACAGACATGTCCATCCTGTCCACGATGTTGCTTAAAGCAAACTCGAAGGTGCCGGGAAGGATCTGATCCCGGTACCGGACCGGGATCAGCTTCGACTGGTCGTAGGAGTAGTGCTTGTATCGTGCCATGAAACCTCCATAACTGCCCGGTTTGTAAGCACAATTATATCAAGAGAGGCGTGATTTAGACAGGAAATTCAGAACTGAAAAGAAGGGGGAGAAAGAGGTTTTCCTACAGGTTCAACGATATCTATACTGTTTAAGAGATCAGTATATCCGATGTATTCAATAAATCAAGAGAAAGCGCTTAAAATCTTCCTTAAAAGAGTTAAGGAGGAATTATATGAGGACAAAGAGATTTGAAGAGAAGAAGCGGAGAGTAAGAGGGGAGAAGGTAATAGGCGTAGATCCTGGCATGGACAGGCATCAGGTAGCGGTGATAGATGAGAGCGGGATGCAGCTGGGCAAGTCATTTTCCATACCTGTGAGTTATGAAGGCTTTGAAGAGCAATTGCATAAGAAGCTGGTTATGTTAATGGGGGAGTTTGAAGCGTCAGAAGTCGTGTTTGCAGTGGAGAGTTCCTGCAATCTCTGGCAGACGCTGTGCGCCTGGCTGTCGGAAAGGGGGTATAAGGTCGTTCTGGTAGCGCCCCTTACGACCAGGTCTTCCCGTGCATTGGTTAACCATGATTTTTCGAAGACGGACCCCAAAGACGCCTACCTTGTGGGATTGAACGCCCAGCGAGGGCATTACGATGAATACAGGGTTTATGAATCCTGGATAGAGAGCATGCACCATCTGAGCATCACATGGTCGAAACTGAGTACAGACCGTGTAAGAAACCTTCAGAGGTTAAGGTCATTCATTCAGAACCGTTTTCCCGAATATCTGAAGGTATTTCCCGATGTTGGGGTTGAGACTTCGCTATATCTTCTGGAAAGATATTTTCTGCCGCAGCACTTTGGCGAGGAAATAGTTCTAAGAGAGCTTTCCGCCGTAAGAAGGATATCGAGGGGTAACTACGGGAAGGAGAAATTGATAGCCCTTGTTGAAGCGTCAGAGCGCAGCATAGGGATAAAAGAGAAGGGAGGGGAAGAGGAGAGCCTGAGGATCATTCTCGATGGCTGGCTGAGCGAGCTGAGGTGCATAGACAGACAGATGGACAGAGTGGGCGCAAAGCTTGTAGCGCTGGCAAAAGGGAGTGAACATTTCGGGATACTGCAGTCAATCAAGGGCGTATCGGAGCTTGGCGCTGCAAGACTGATAGCGGAATGCCGTAATTTCGAAGGCGTTACACACTACGGGCAGATAGAGAAGTTTGCGGGGCTGAATGTGAGGGTAAGCGATTCAGGTCGAAGCCGAGGGGCAAGACATATAAACGGCATAGGGAACAAGAGACTGAATCATTTGCTGAACCAGATAGTTTCGCAGGTAGTGAGGTATACGCCCGAAGTGGCGAACAAATATATGCGAAGGCAGCTTATAAAGGCGAGCTACCGAAAGAACCTGATAGCGAGCATACCGAACTTTTTGAAGTTGATCGTGGCGCTGATGCGAGAGAAGAGGGCTTACGAATTCAGGGAAGAAGCAGTAAAAGAGATGCTGGAATTGAAAGAGAAATATGAAGAATTAAGCAGGAAGCGCAAATGGAGAACCATGAAGTTTGCCGCCTAGTTCTTTGAGAAGGTAATGGAAAGAAAAGAGAAGGGAAACAAGTCAGGCAGGAAATAAGAAAAAAAAGGAAGCCCCTTTGACGGAAGGGGCTTCCCGGGACGGCCCGGTGCGTGAGTCTCAGGAAGGTATCAAGAAGATACGCTTCGTCTAACAGATAACCGGGCCTCCCTTTTAACCTCATGGGCCGGATTAGAATATTGGCAGGCGATCCCAAAGCGAGGACGCTGCGAAAGTAAGATATGGCCGGGGGACAAAAGAAAAAGGGATATCCGTTCCGTTTAAAAAATCCTGTCTCGATCAAAGGGAGACTTGCGCCCTGAATACGGGGTAAAACATACTTAAAACAGGGATATTTTAACAAAAAGGAACGATTTTTATCAAAGAGCGTTAGTTTTTATTCTTGACACGGAGCAAGTAGATTGCGCTAAGCCGACGTTAAAACGCAACCGCGTTTTAACGGTCGGTTCTTCAGCAAGGGGTTAGCTGTCTTCATCATCGC
>JAOUFP010000389.1 GCA_029858145.1 Nitrospirota bacterium
ATTGGCTCTTACAGTTCGTCTGAACTCTCATTTTAAGTAATACTGCTGAGGGATAAAAAAACAGTCGTGCGCCCTACAGACATTTTTCAAATGTAATGTATTGAGCTATTATCTCTGCGATTCCTGTAAAAAATGATATCACTCGAAGCGGTTATTAACAGTCTTAAGGAAACTATCATTCTTTTTGATAAAAATACAAAGATAACGTATATCAATAAGAGCGGCGAAGAACTGTTCCGTAAAAGTTCGAAAGATATTATAGGGAAAAAATTCTTGCAGATCTTTCACAGAGAAAAAACCATTTCGCCTTTGATAAAAAAAACAATAACCGACGGGCGGTCCCTCAGAGGGAGGTCCGTCAGTTTGAATATGGGGCATCCCATCAACATAGACTTCAGTCTTTCTCCTTTTTTCGTACATGACAGGATAGAGGGAGCCATATTATCCATATCGGAAAACATAAATATAACAGACAGGGAAGATTTTGATTTCGATTCCTCCGTCTACCTCCTCGGCACGATAGCACACGAGATAAAAAACCCTCTCGGCGGCATCAAGGGGGCTGCCCAGTTAATGCGCGAAAATGCACAGGGTGAGAGTATTGACGAACATATCAGCCTCATAATCCGGGAAACCGACAGGCTGAATTCAATTCTTCAGGATTACCTCACGATATGCAAAAAACCGTCTTTCCACCCGGTAAACATACATGAAGTGATGGAAAAGGCTCTGGCTATTATGAGCACCCAGATGCAAAAAGCTGAAATCACTGTCAGGAGAATGTATGATCCGAGCCTTCCGCAGATCGACGGAGACGAAGCCAAGCTATTGCAGGTTTTCCTTAATATCATCAAAAACGCGGCCGAATCAATGAAAAGAGGCGGGAGAATAGAGATCACGACGAGTCCGTCAGAAGAATCCTTTCTGGATCACGGGAAGATAAAACGGTGGGTATTGATCTCCATAAAGGATTCAGGGAAGGGAATTCCTGAAGAGGACATGAAGAAAATATTTCTTCCCTTTTATACAAAGAAAAAATCCGGGACCGGCATAGGACTCGCTCTCTCTAAAAAAATCATTAAAGACCACGGGGGGTTCATCAAGGTGAAAAGCCAGATCAACAAGGGGACGGTTTTCCATCTCTACATGCCGTTTGGGCACAATGAATAAAAACATATTAGTGATCGATGATGATGAAAGCATCATCTGGGTCATCAAGAAGGCTCTCGAACCCCTGGGGTACAAAATAACCTCAAGGACGAGACTTGCGGCGGGCCTGCGGGCGGTACAGGAAAAAACCCATATCATACTGCTTGACCTTATCCTTCCCGACGGAGACGGACTTGAAGGCCTCAGGGAGATACGCTCCGTCTTTCCCGACGCGATTGTGATCATGATAACCGCAAACGCCAGGATGCAGAGCACCATAACCGCGATGAAGGAAGGCGCGTATGACTATCTCGAAAAACCCTTTGACATCGAGGAACTGAAAATAGTTGTTGAGAACGCATTCAGGGATCTGTCCCTCAGGGAAGAATTGAAGCAGCTCAAAAAAGCCGCTTTTGAGACAGAAAATCCTCAGATGATAGGGAAAAGCCCTAAAATGCTCAAGGTTTTCAAGGATATCGGGAAGGTCGCCTCCAAAGACATTACTGTTCTCATCACCGGCGAAAGCGGCACGGGGAAGGAACTTGTCGCCAAGGCGATCCATTATAACAGCAGCCGCTCCCTCAGTCCCTTTATCGCGATAAACTCTGCTTCCATCCCCAGGGACCTGCTTGAATCAGAGCTCTTCGGTTATAAAAAGGGGGCTTTCACCGGTGCGGTAAAAGACAAGAAAGGGAAAATAGAGACGGCAAACAGGGGAACTTTGTTCCTTGACGAAATCTCCGAGATAGAACCTGAACTGCAGGCAAAGCTACTTCGCTTCCTGCAGGAAAAAGAATTCACCCCTCTGGGCAGCAACGAGACCATAAAAGCCGATGTCAGAATCATCGGAGCATCGAATAAGGATCTCGCGGTTGCCGTCCAGAACGGGCAGTTCAGGGAGGACCTCTATTACCGTTTCAACGTTGTTCAGATCAAGCTTCCGCCGCTGCGCGAAAGGAAAGAAGACATACCGCTGCTGGTGAGAGGTTTTCTCCGTGAAGCTACGGAAAAACTGGAGACAGGAGAAAAGGAATTGTCCAAAGAGGCAAAGGCCCTCCTTTTGAAATATGACTGGCCGGGCAATGTGCGCGAACTGGAAAATGTCATAAAAAGGGCATGCGTACTTTCTACCGGCACGATCATAGAAAACAAAGATCTGCTGATCGAAGAAAACAACTCTTATTCCATCAAAGATTTCCTCGAAGAAAAACTGAAACATTACCTGAAGGATATGACAAACGCGACCAACTGCAACCTCTACGGTACTGTCCTTTCGGAAGTTGAAAAGGCCCTGATCCTCATTGTATTGAAGGAAACGAACGGCAACCAGCTGAAAACCGCAAAGGTGCTCGGGATCAACCGCAACACGCTCAGGTCAAAGATCAGGGAATATAAAATCAAATAGCGCATTGTCTTTCAGCAGGACCCTGCAGAAAGCATAAAGAAAAGAACGGATAAACCGCAAGAAAATTTATCAGCTATCCAGCTTGATAATTCCTTTTGAAATCGCGAATTTAATCAATGCCGCACGGGAATGCAGGTCAAGCTTTTCCGACATATTGGTCTGATGGGCGATGACCGTCTTCACGCTTATATTCAGCCGGCTCGCAATTTCCTTATGACTGTGACCTTCGGCGATCAGCTTCAATACCTGCTTTTCCCTGTCAGTGAGTTTTTCGTACGGGTCTTCAACTGACACTTCTCCTGACTTGCCGAGGTAGCCGTCGATGACCTTTGTGGCGATCGATGAGTAGAGGTAGCATTCCCCTTTCGCGACTGCCCTGATGGCGGTGACGAGGTCCGTTCCCACCGCATGCTTCAGGATATAGCCCGAAACACCGGCCTTCAGGAGCCTGCTCACATACTCTTTGTCATCATATTGACTTAATATAAGCACCTTGATCTCGGGCTGTCTCTTCTTTA
>JAOUFP010000390.1 GCA_029858145.1 Nitrospirota bacterium
TATAAGAAAGTTTTCCTTATTGGAATATCTTTTTTTCCACCTCAAAACTGATCTCCGTCGCCTGGACCTGCTGCCAGAGGGGGATCGCCTCCGTGCCTTCCTTTATCGCGCGGGCGAAGGCCTCGAGTTCCTGGAGATGCCCTTTTTCGACGGTCTTTGTTGCAAGCCCTTTCTCCTTTGAGCCGAAGATATCGAGCTTACGGTAGTCGCTCATTTTAATGATCTTGTTATCGACGTAAATCTCCATCTCCTCTTTTGGATAGTCTTTCGAGCCAAGGGCTGTGTAAATCAGATTGCAGACAGAGCCGTCTTTGTATTTAATCGTAGCGATGAAATTATCGTTTTCTGCATATTGCTCTGTTGCAGGTGTGACGGAATGAGCGCTGATTGATTCGGCCTCGGCATCAGTCAGGAAATTAAAGAGATCATAGATATGGCAGGCCTCTCCGATATTCCTTCCTCCGCCTTCTTCTCCGTGCACCCAGTGAGTGAGCGGGATAAAACCGGCATTCATCCGGTAATTGATTATCATCGGATTGGTTCTCGATGAGACGATGCGCCTGGCCCTTTGCATGAACGGCGAAAAACGCCTGTTAAAGCCGACCAGAAAATTAACTGCCAGTTCATAGCGCATAGCTCGTATATGAGAGGCTATGCTTTTTACATCATCCGGCATTTCTTTTCCCGTGAGCAACGAGCATAAGGATATTAAATCGTGTTTATCAAGTGCCATCGGCTTCTCGACAAACACATGCTTTCCCGCCTTTACCGCATCCATGGCGATCGCGGCGTGGAGGTTGTGGCGGGTGGATATCAGCACGGCATCCGTCACGCTGTCCTTCAGGATATCCTTATGATCCGTCGTAGCATATTTCGCCTCGAACTGCCGCGCGATCGCCTTCGCGTTGGCCCCCGTCCGGCTCATGACAGCATAAACACTGTAATCCCTGTCAAGCCTCCTGAGGTTCGGCAGATGCATCCCCTTTGCAAAGTCGCCGCCGCCGATGAGCGCGATACGCAGCTGCCCTTCTCTTTTTTGCCAGTTCGTTGTGACCCCGACATGGGATGTCAGCTTGGAAGAAAGCCCCTCTTTCTCATATCTCAAAAGCACCATCAGAGGCTTGTCTTTACCAGTCTTCAGTTCTTCATACGCTGTTGGCGCGTCATCGAGGCTGTATTCTTTCTGGATAAGCGGCTCAAGATTGATCCGGTTCTCTGAAAGCAGACTCACATACTCCCGCATGTTCCGGTTTTCCGTCCAGCGCACATATCCGATCGGGTAATCAAGCCCCTTCTTCTCGTAGTTCGGTTCATACCTGCCAGGGCCATAGGATGTAGAGATGAGAAAGTCGATCTCCTTTGCATAGAAATCACCTCTCCTGAGCCGCAGCCCGACATCGCCGACGAGCACCACCCTGCCCTTCTTGCGGCAGGATTGGAACGCCTGGGAGACAACCTCATCCGATGCTGTTGCCGCGGTGATAATAACGCCGTCAGCACCGTAGCCGTCCGTTAACTGCACTACTCTTGCGACAGCATCTTCATCCGGTGATATCCCATACTCCATCCCGAGCTCTCTTGCCTGATCTACCCTCGATTTGTCCGGATCAAATCCAACGACCCTGCACCCGTTTGCCTTCAGCATCTGTGCGGTAAGCTGGCCAAGAATGCCCAATCCCATAACAAGAAACGTTTCACCCAGTGTGGGATTGGCCCTCCGAATCCCCTGGAGCGCGATCGCCCCGAGGGTCACGGTTGAAGCCTCCCTGAAATCAAGGTTTTCCGGTATTTTGACAAGGAGGTTTCCCGGCATGTTGAGTATCTCCGCATGGTTTGCTATCCCGGCTCCGGCACAGGCCACACGGTCGCCGATCTTGAAATCAGTTATTCCAGCGCCGACTTCTCTGACCGTCCCTGCAGCGCTGTACCCTGTCGGGTATCCTGATTCAAGAACCCCCCTGACAACGGAAAGCGTCCTGCCAATTCCTTGTTCCACCGCCATCCTGGCAGCAAGAACAACCTGTTCGGGATGCTCTATCGCACGCTGCAGCAGCGACTTGGCCCCTTCTTTGACTCCGGACATTTCCGTGCCTATGCTTATGCAGGAATATTCCGTCTCCACAAGAACATGCCCGGCTTCCACCTTCGGAGAGGGTACTTCCTCAACTATCGCCTGCCCTCTTTTTATAAGGACCTGTTTCATTGATTGTATTTCTCCTTCATCAATATGTTCGCGTCGGGAGCAAAAAGGGTTTTATAAAACACATCCACAATCCTCCCTGCTGTCATGCCGTCCCAGAGATCAGGCACATCCCCCTTCTTCCACTGTCCCCTGCAGATTTTCACGATCGCCTCGTTCACGGTATTGAAGGTAACCAGATCATTTGTGCCTTCGGTAATGGTCACCGGCCTTTCGGTATTCGGCCTCAGGGTAAGACAGGGGATCCCGAGGTACGTCGTTTCCTCCTGCACCCCACCTGAATCAGTGAGCACCATTTTCGCGTTGACGAGCAGATTCATAAATTCAGTGTAGCCGAGGGGTTCGAGGAGGATTATATCAGAGTCGTTCTTTAAAAGTGGAAGCAGTCCGAATTTTTCGAGTCTGCCAAAGGTCCTCGGATGGACCGGGAAAACGATCTTCAGTTCTTCAGACGCCCTGACCAGGATATCGACGATCCGGCTGAGGCTTTCTTCCGTATCCACATTGGCCGGCCGATGGAGGGTTATCAATCCATACCCCTTGGGCTGAACCCCGATTTTACTGCAGGCATCGGCCATCTGCACTTTGGGCAGGATGAATTTCAGCGAATCTATCATGATGTTGCCGACACAACAGATCTTGTCAGGATGGCACCCTTCATTGAGCAGGTTCTCATCTGCATCCTTTGACGGGGTCAGAAGCAGGTCGGAAATACTGTCTGTCACCAGCCGGTTTATCTCTTCCGGCATTGTCCGGTCACGGCTCCTGAGCCCTGCCTCAACATGTGCCACCGGAATGCCCAATTTCACTGCGGTGATCGTACATGCCATGGTGGAATTGACATCTCCCACCACGACAACCATGTCCGGC
>JAOUFP010000027.1 GCA_029858145.1 Nitrospirota bacterium
GAGTTATCACTCACAAATTTGCATATCTCGTCAAATCAAAAAAACTCCCTCCCGAATCGATCCTTACGGTAACCTTTACGAACAAGGCTGCCAGAGAGATGAGCGACAGGATCGGGAACCTCGTCGGCAAGGACATGAAATCATACTGGATCGGGACCATGCATTCTCAGTGCGGCAGGATTCTGCGCAGGGAAATAAAGGCCCTCGGCTACGGAAATGATTTTTCGATATACGATGAAGACGACCGTTGCAATCTCATACGCCATATCCTGAAGGAATTCAAGATCTATGAGGCGCTTTACAAAGGGGTATCTTCAAGGATCAATTTTCTGAAGGCGTCTCTGGTCGGTCCGGAGGATTTCCTTTCTTCCGGCGACGGATACGGGTTTGATGAGAAGCTTGCCAAAGTGTACGTCAGGTATCAGGATGAGCTGAAAAGAAGCAATGCCCTTGATTTCGACGACCTGATCATGCTGACGGTGAAACTCTTTGAAGAAAACTCGGATCTCCTGAAAAAATACCACGGGCAGTTTCCCTATGTGCTGGTGGATGAGTTTCAGGATTTAAATTACGCGCAGTATAATCTCATAAAGCTGCTGGCCAAACGACATAAGAATATCTGCGCTGTCGGAGACGATGACCAGAGCATATACAAGTTCAGGGGCGCTGACGTGAAGCATATCCTGAATTTTGACAAGGATTTCCCCGGCACCAAGATAGTCAGGCTTGAGAGGAACTACCGCTCTACCCAGAATATCCTCAATGTCGCCAACGCCGTGATATCAGTGAACGACAAGAGAAAGAAAAAGAAGCTCTGGACGGAGAGAAAAAACGGAGAAATGGTCCGCTTCTGCTGGCTCAATACGGAAGAAGAAGAGGCGAAGCATATCGCGAAGATCATCAAGGAGTTATACCTGAAGGGAACGCATGCATATAAGGACATCGGAATATTGTACCGAGTGAATCTCCAGTCAAGGGCGATAGAGGATGCCCTGAGGGAAACCGGATTGCCCTATCACGTTGTCGGGGGCATCAGTTTTTACCAGAGAAAGGAGATCAAGGACCTCATCGCCTATGCCCGCCTGGTCATAAACCACGGGGATAACGTGAGCCTCAGGAGGATCATTAATCTGCCCTCGCGGGGGATCGGTGCCGCTACCCTTTCGAAAATAGAAAATGAAGCAAAGAAAAAGTCTCTCTGTCTTTTTGACGCCATCAAATTCTGCATCAAGAGCAACAGTATCGTGGCATCAACGAAAGATAAGCTGAGCAAATTCGTGCATATGATAGAAAAGCTGTCTTCCGTCAGCTACAGGAGTGCTTCGGATATTCTGAAGCAGGTAGCGGAGAAAACGGGGTATATGGAGCTGCTTGATGAAGAGAGGAGGCAGAACGTCGATGAGTTGATCGCCTCCGCCGAAGGGAAAAATATCCAGGAGTTCATTGACAAGGCTTCATTGATGACGAACCTTGATCATGCCGCGGAGGGCAATTACATCTCCCTGATGACCCTGCATAACGCAAAGGGCCTTGAGTTCCCGGTTGTTTTTGTTGCCGGACTTGAAGAGGGACTTCTCCCCTATTTCAAAGCGAACGGCAATGATGAAGAGATATCCGAAGAGCGAAGACTTTTTTATGTTGGGATGACACGGGCGAAAGATTTTCTCGTGCTCTCCGGAGCCCGCAAGAGAAGATTGTACGCGAAATTGCAGGAGCAGGAGCCTTCCCGGTTCCTGAAGGACATACCGAAAACGTGCTGCAAGTGGATCGAGAAAGTCACTGAACCCCCCGTGATCAGATCTGCCCAGAACACCCAGAACAAGCCTGAACCGAAGAGAAAGGTGAGACCCTATTTTGATTCAGGGTGCAGGGTGAAGCATCCTGTCTGGGGGGTGGGTGTTGTCCGTGACTGCTACGGTGACGGAGAAGACCAGAAGGTGATGGTCAACTTTCCTAACATCGGACTCAAAAGACTTTCACTGAAGCTCGCGAATCTGACCAAGCTCTAGGCCTGCCAGCAGATGAAAATATCAATTGAACATTTAGCGCGGCTTGCCAGGTTGTCTGTTTCCAGCGATGAAAAAGAACTCTTTGCGAAGCAGATAGACAGTATTCTCAATTATATGGATAAGCTCAATGAGCTGGACACCGGCAATATCGACCCCACGTCCCATGTCATCCCGCTCAGCAATGTTGTGCGTGAAGACCTGCCGAAGAATTCCCTTGAAAGGGAGGACGCATTGATGAATGCTCCTGACAGGACGGAGAAATTTTACCGCGTCCCGAAGATTATTGAATGAATTCCATTCAAATACACGAATGCAGCAGCCGAAACTGCTGTGACGATGAAACTGATAAAGGGGAGAATGCCGCATGAGGAGATGTATGCTACGGTCCAAAATCCATATGGCTACGGTTACCGAGTCCAATATAGCGTATGAAGGCAGCATTACTATTGATGAAGCCATTCTGAAAGAGGCCGGAATGCTTCCCTATGAACAGGTGATGATCAGCAACGTAAACAACGGGGAGCGGTTCGAAACCTACATTATCGCAGGAAAAAAGAACTCCGGTGAGATATGTCTCAATGGGCCTACGGCAAGAAAAGGCGTTGTCGGCGACAAGGTCATCATTTTCTGTTACAACTATTTTGACGACAGCGAGATGAAGGATTTCAAGCCGAAAATCGTGCATGTCAATGCAAAAAACCGGATTGTCAGGAAGAAATAATATCTTCGTTCAAAGTTTCTCTGCAAAAAAGTCCCCGCTTTCACAGGGAAAAGAATTTTAAACCGAATTTTTTTTCTGTGATATACTTATCAAAACTGATGGGCATCCGGCACAAAAACAGTTGTCAGAAGTTGTATGGTAAAAGAGAAAAACAAACGACTTGTGAAGCAATAAGGAACGGATTCTTTTAGATCTGTTTAACAGGGAGGAGGAACCTTGGCAAGACCCGGAGCGTTTAAGAGTGAGAAGCGGAAAAAGGAATTAATGAGGCAGAAAAAACAGGAGAAGAAGAGACAGAAGCGTTTAGGGAAGGAAGCTGCACCAGGAGACGTTACATCAGAAGATACGACGACGGAAGAAGCGGCTACGGAAGAGAAAGACGAGCCGAAGGGTACGGAAGAATAAGGGACAGGCGTAAAGCCCCCTGCAATACGTGCAGGGGCCGGACCTTTTTTCCCCGAAAGATTTCTGCTGAAGAACATTTATTGAGATCATAACGAGGGGCCTATACATGATTAAAAAAGAAATTTCCCGCGGATTTTTATGCCATCCGCCCCGCCGGCCGTTCATTTTCCCTCTTTTTTTATTGGCAGTTACTGTGCTTATGTTGCCGGGAATGGGTGCCGCCTCTGCAGAGGAGGATACAGGTTATCCGGAATGGCAGGAGCCCGAACAGTACAGTTGCGAAATGGTAATGAGCGACAGGGGGCAGACAACAGAGAAAAAGGTGCTCAGACAGTTCGTCGATCATGACAAGACGCGTATAGAAATCGCCACGAACGGCGAACTGATGGAAGTCATCGAACGCAGGGACCTCAGGGTTACCTATGTTATGCATAAGGCGGAGAAGGTATATTTTGTGATGAAGATAGAGGAGGAGGATGAGGGTCCCGCGGAAGCTGCAGCCCAACGGCGGAAGCTCAGGCAGGTCGGCACCGAAACGATCGACGGGCAGGAATGCGACAAGTATGAGCTCGACAGTGGACAAGGCCTGGCCTATGTTTGGGAGGACCATAAAACGAAGGCCCCGGTCCGTATGGAGGACGACGGATTGCGTATAGACTGGCGCAATTATCATGTCGGTCTGCAGGAAGCCGGCCTGTTCGAACCGCCTGCAGGGTACAAGCGCGTTGAAATGCCTGACATGAGCAGCATGATGAATATGATGGGCGGTACGGGAATGCCGGATATGGGCAGTATGATGGGTATGATGGGCGGCGCGGGAATGATGAAGTCCATGGCGGTGAATGCCGCGAGCGGGATAGCCGTGGGGGCTGCCGGCAAACTGGGAGCTTCGATAGGCATGGCTGCTGGCGGGCCGCTTGGCAGTGTGGTCGGTGATTATGTAGGCCGGACCGTCGCGAATTGGTTATTCAATAAAGCCAGTGACAATATTATGCCGCGGACGGGCGGGATGCCTGTTGGCATGCAAGTACCCATGCCACAGGGGGAGCAGTAAGGCAGCACCGTCAAAACTCTTGCAAAAATTGACACCGGGAGTGTGCTGTCGAATTGATTGAACATGTCAATGAGTCATCGCCTCCCGGATAGATTCAAAACCCCGGGGATGAGCGCATAAGGGCCTTGCTTTATATCGGGGCTTCCGACCTTGTCATATGCTCCTGCTGCGACGACATGCTGTCTTCGTGAATATTCTGAGGGAGCGGGTCTCATAAACAAAAAAAACTCAGCTGCCCACAAAAGACGCAAAGAAAATAAAGGCATGAACCAAATTGCCGGGTCACCATTTTGGGTCCAGACTTTTACCCGCGGCTCCTTCTGTTGAAAAATGCGGCACAGTCAAGACACCTCATGACTTATCCTGCAAAAGCGGGTTTAATGACGGCAACTTTAAAAATACCCGCTGAGGAAGTCCGGCAGTTCTTGCGATTACTCTGCCCGCTGTAAAACAGAGACATCCTTCCTAACCGTAGATAATCGCTGAATTGCTCTCAGATCATTTTTTGATCTCCGCGACCGGCGCAGCGCAAAAGTGAATTTGAAACAATTTTAAGTCTCACAATGCGGAAGTTTGAGTAGTCCAGAAGGCGCCGTTATAATGGGAGGACACAGCATCTGGCAGATTCGAATGTTCTGCCCTTTTGGGGAGTAGTTCTGATGTATAATGAGTATATGGAATTTATCAGAAGGGAATTGCCGAAGGTCTTAATTGTGGTGCTTTTGATAGGTATTGTAATTTTTTTTTCTCGTTCTCAGGAAAAACCCGCAAACAATAATCCTCAGGCTGACCTTGCCTTGAACCTCAAGCATGAAAATAATTATGATCAATTTTATGTTGACAAGCTTGCTATTGTGATGAGAGAGGGTGGCAAGGTGGTTTTTTCCCTTTCCGCAGATAAGATATTCAAAAGAAAAAGAATTTCCAAGTTTTTCGTTTATCAAAATTTAAAGGAAATATGCATTTCCGGCGTTAAGATAGACATCTATTCTTACAATAAAAAATCTTTGACAAATAATAATGTCCTGATACCGGTTGATGAAATCGGAAGAAGTGTTACATCTATGGGGAAGCCTTCTACCCCTGTTGAAGACTATCTTGCGGGCAATGCGGATATTGATCTTGATCTTTTGAGCAGGCTTTTATTTGAAAAATTAACGCTTGCCATACACACATCGCCCAAAAAAAAGATGCTTATTGAAGCTGAGAGCGCCAAGATAAATATCGACATGGAAAATATAGTTTTTGAAGGTGATATAAAGGTTATTGATTCTGATGGTGTGGTCATTAATACAGAGGAAGTGGTGTGGTCGAGAAAACACGCGGGTATATATATACCGGGTAAATATAATGTGGGAAGCATGTTTTCCACGGGCAAGTCTTTTTTTGGTATTAACAGAAATGGCGAGGTTTTGAAGATGCTCGCTGTGCCCGTTATAGAATATGTGGATCCACTTGAGGAAAGAGAAAAAGTTTTTTATGCCAATATCTCAAAAAAGATGCCCGGGTATGCCCGATTTATGTTTGGAATGCCTTGAAAGATCTTCCCGGTAGTTAAAATTTCTGCGAAGGAGAAAAAAATATGATTGCTTTAGGCAGAATTATCCTTGTTGTTTTGCTGCTGCTGCCTGCGTATGCTCTTGCAGAGACTGATTTGCCCCTCAACGATCTCTCCGTTCGATTTGACCTCGACAGGCACATGATTGCCGGAGTTTCAAAAATATCTCTGCCCGCCGGACAGACCGCCAGGATAAATCTCGCAGGAATAAAGCTGACAGCGGTTTTTATGAACGACAGTGCGCTGGTTGTTGAGCCGGGTAAGTCCTCGATTACGTTCACTCCCGGATCAACTGAAGACGTTCTGAAGATAGAATATGAAGCAGAATATGCGAATTTGCCAAAGAGTGATAAGGACATAAATCCCGGCGTGGTGAGAGGCAACTATATAGGAGCAGAAGGTGTCCTGCTCATGGAAAATTGGCACCCATCTGTGGAGGGGACATGTTTTTACCGTCTGAGAGCGGTCTTGCCAGCAGAGTTCGAGGGAGTATCTGAGGCAGAAGAGATTCAGGTCGCCGCGACTACAGATGGCAGCCGGGAATTTCTTTTTGATTTCAGCCATCCTCTCGGAAACCTTACCCTCATGGCGGGTAAATATCAGGTCGAAAGGGAACGCCACGGAGAGGTTGATGTCTATTCCTACTTTTTCGCTGACGACAGCGGACTTTCGAAGACGTATAGAGAATATACCAAAAAGTATCTCGATATGTATGAAAAAAATATCGGAAAGTTTCCCTTCAGAAGATTTGCTGTCGTGGAGAACTTTTTGCCCACGGGGTATTCTCTGCCGACGTTTACGCTGCTCGGAAAGGACGTCGTCAGGCTCCCCTTTATTGTCGAGACTTCTTTAGGTCACGAGATCCTTCATCAGTGGTTTGGGAATCTGGTTTATGCCGATGACAAAAGCGGAAACTGGACAGAGGGGCTCACCACATACCTTGCCGACCACATGTATGAGGAGGTGAAGGGAAAGGGTTGGGATTACCGGAAACAGATCCTGATTTCATATCAAAGTTATGTGACGGCGGAGAAGGACTTCCCTTTGAGTTCGTTCGCCGGCCGCACTGACAGGGCATCTGCAGCCATAGGGTATGGGAAATCCGCTATGGTCTTTCATATGATCAGGAAAGCGGTCGGGGATGAAATCTTTTTTGATTCCCTGAGAAGATTTGTTGAAAAAAACAGTTTCAAGGATGCCGGCTGGACTGAAATAAGGGAGGCATTTGAGGCCGGCTACGGCAAAAAGCTGGACTGGTTCTTCAGGCAATGGATCGATGAAACCGGGGCTCCGGAGCTGGAAATTCAAAACCCCGAACTGAAATACAGCGGCGCAAAGGCGGTCGTGTCATTCACAGTAGACCAGAAGGGCAAAAGTTATAAACTGCTCCTGCCGCTCATACTAAAGCTGCGGGAAGGAGAGGTGAGGAAGGTATTCGAGATAGAGAAAGAAGCGACCCCTTTGGAGATTGAGATAGACGCGGGTGAAATACCGGTCTCTCTGATTGTCGATGACAATTACGACATCTTCAGAAAGCTATCGGACGAAGAGTCGCCTCCGGTAATCTCCCAACTGCTTGGTGATGAGAATAAGATCTTTGTGGTTCCTACAGAAAAAGGAGGCGCGTATGAGGGATTATCAGAGTATCTGAGGGAAGAAGGCTTTGCGGAGAAAAAAGAAAGCGAGATATCCTATGAAGATATCAGGAAATCTTCGTTGCTGATCCCGGGCGCGGAAACTTCTCTGGTGAAGAGATTGCTGGGAAAGATTGAGGCAAAGAAGGCTGATTTTTATCTTGTTGCCATGAGGAATCCTTATACCACGGGAAAGGTGGTTGCGGTCTTCGAGAGTTCTCTGCCGTCTGAGAGTGTGAAATATTTGCGGAAGGCTGCCCACTACAGCAAATACAGCGCCCTCGCCTTTGAAGGGAACAGGAACAGTATTAAGGCGGTCGATGAGACTGAACGGGGAATCGCAACCTCCATTGCGGAAGAAACGCCCGGGGTTGAAATTCCCCAGATTACCAATCTCGACAGAGTAATAGAAAAGGTGGCCGGCAAAGACATCATCTATGTTGGAGAACTCCATGACAGGTTTGAACACCACCGCGTTCAACTCCGGGTCATCATGGAACTCCATAAGAAATACGGGAAAATAGCTATCGGCATGGAGATGTTCCAGAAGCCTTCACAGCAGGTGCTTGACGATTTTATTGCAGGAGCAATCGACGAAAAAACATTCCTGAAAAAATCAGAATACTTCAAGCGGTGGGGATTTGATTATAATCTTTACCGTGAAATTCTCTTGTACGCCAGGGAATACAAGATTCCTGTCATCGCACTCAATATCCGGAAAGAAATAGTCTCAAAGGTCTCCAAAGAGGGGCTGCAGGCTCTGTCAGACGAAGAGTTGAAAGAGGTCCCGGAGTATTTTGATCTCTCTGATATGGATTACCGTGAAAGACTCAGGGAATTTTTTGAGAGGCATGCAGGTTCGGGTGAAAGGAATTTCGACTTTTTCTATCAGGCTCAGGTCCTCTGGGATGAATCGATGGCGCATAATCTCGATGATTTTGTCCGGAAGAATCCGGATTATAAGGTTGTTGTTTTGGCCGGCGCAGGGCATATGACGTTCGGCTCAGGAATCCCCAAGCGCTCTTTCAGGCTGAACAGCAAAGATTACGCGGTTATTCTCAATACAGGAGATATCGAGAAAGATGCAGCTGATTTTATCGTGTTCCCTGCTTCGGTGGCTTTGCCGGAGTCTCCCAAGCTGGGCGTTCTGTTGAGGGAAGAGGACAGCAAAGTTATCATAAGCCAGCTTGTTCCTCAGAGCATTTCAGAAAAAGCAGGACTGAAAGAAGATGATGTCATTATTTCCCTTGATGATACAACAGTAGAGAGCGTAGAGGATATGCGGATATTTCTCCTCTTCAAAAAAGAAGGTGATGAAGTAACCGTAAAGATATCCAGAAAAAGGTTTTTCTTTGGGCCTGAAGAAAAAGAGTTTAAAATCACTCTTTAGTTGCTGTTGAGTGGTGGCTATAAAAAAGGGCCCTCGCGGGCCCTTTTTTATGTTATGCGACTGCACTGTACGGATTAATAACCTGAGGTCTTCTTTTTCTCAGGAGCCGGAGCTGGTTTTTCAGCTGCCTTTTTCTCAGGAGCCGGAGCTGGCTTTTCAGCTGCCTTTTCAGGAGCAGGAGCCGGAGCAGGTTCAGGAGCCGGTGCTGGAGCCTGCTCAGGGGCCGGAGCAGGAGCCTGTTCAGGGGCCGGAGCAGGAGCTTCCTCCTTCTTCTGGCAACCCACGACGAGCACCAGTGAAAGAGCCATAAGTAAACTAAGAGCTAAAACAAAAAATTTCTTCATTCTACTAAACACCTCCTTTCATCGGTAAAGTTGCACATAAACAGAAAAATACTCGTTTTAATGTCAAAATATTATAACTTTATGTCTTTTCTGTCAAGACAAATGCGCAGGTATCACTCCATACTGTATCGCGGGTGAAGGGGACTCTTTTATTTTAATAGAAGGGAAAAGAAAAGCAGAAATGAAAAAGGAGAGGCCTTATCAGGCCTCTCCTTTTGTGAGAATTATCCTCAGGTAAATTAAATTATTTACCGTGTGGAGCTGCCGGAGCCGGAGCTGGTGCCTGCTCAGGAGCCGGAGCTGGAGCCTGCTCAGGAGCAGGAGCAGGTGCCGGAGCTGGTGCCTCTACAGGAGCCGGAGCCTCCTCTTTCTTCTGGCAGCCAACAGTAAGTGCCAGAGAAAGAACCATTACCAATGTAAGCATTATAGCAAAAAATTTCTTCATTATATTGAACACCTCCTTTCATTTTCGGATTTTAGCGAAATGTTTGTCATCTATGTAAAAACAACCTTAAAGGTTGATTACGTAAGACATCATATATAAGCAGGTATCATGCCAGATGGAAAACGGCATATTTATGCATTTCATTAATCGTTGGTGGTTCCCTTTTGGGGAACCAGTTCCCCAAATAAGAAAGAATATGGTTGTGTAGACTTGCCTAACTCAAAGACAAGCGATTATTCCCTTGCTTGCCTTAATGATATCATCGTTATATAATCCGTGTTAATGAAAAAAGCGCTTACTGTCGCCGGCTTTGATCCAACCGGGGGGGCAGGCATCCAGGCGGACCTGAAGGTTTTTCATGCCCTCGGAATATACGGCCTTTCGGTTGTCTCGGCGTTGACTGCTCAAAATACAGAAGGGGTAAAGGCTGTCATGCCTGTTCCGGACAGATTTCTGAAAAAACAGCTCGCGGTGCTTCTTTCAGATCTTGTTCCGGATGCAACAAAGACAGGCATGCTCTGCAGTGAATCCAATGTGGAAGTGTTCGAGGACATAATCAAAAAACACTCGCTGAAGAATATCGTAGTAGACCCTGTCATTGTTTCTTCTTCCGGGAAAAAGCTCGCTGAAAAAAATGTTCCGGCTGCAATAAGAAAAAAAATATTTCCCTTCTGTACCGTTATAACGCCGAATATTCATGAAGCATCTGTCTTGACCGGAATTGATATTAAAAACAGGGCTGATATGGAGAGGGCTGCCGTATGTCTGAAAGATTTCGGGCCTGAGAATGTCCTTATAACCGGTGGACATCTGGAAGATGCTGCTCTGGATGTATTGTATGACGGCAGATTTCATTATCTGAAAAGCAGGAAGGTGAGTGGAGAATATCACGGAACCGGTTGCACATTTTCAGCTGCCTTGACCGCGTTCCTTGCGAAAGGATACAGTGTGCCGGACGCCTCGAAAGAGGCAAAAAAATTCATGAACAGGGCATTGAGGAAGACATTCGATACAGGCGGAAAAATGCGGTTATTTAAGCTGTGACATGCCCCTCAGTCCTCTTTCCCGGAGTCCGCTGGGGGGCCTTGCCTTATCATAGGCTTCCCGGACGGTGAATGACTGCTGATTGAGGGAAGCCGGGTACGGTTGTTGTAAATGTAGACTTTATCCGCTGCTGTAATTAATATAAGTAATATATGTCAAAAATCAAAACCTTTTATCAGTGCCAGTCCTGCGGATACGCGAGCCCGAAATGGATCGGTAAATGTCCTGACTGCGGGAGTTGGAACAGCTTTGTGGAAGAAAAATCATTTCCCCAGTCAAGGAACGCGCCACCGCTGCAGGCGTTCGGAAAAACAGAAGCAGTCTCCCTGTATTCCATTGAAGGGATTGCGGAAAAGAGGATCTCTACGGGGATGAAGGAATTTGACCGGGTTCTGGGCGGTGGGGTAGTGCAGGGCTCCGTAATTCTCGTGGGCGGCGACCCTGGCATCGGAAAGTCAACGCTGCTCCTCCAGGCGTTTTCAGGGCTTTCGAAGAACTCCGGAAAGCTTCTTTATGTGTCGGGTGAGGAGTCGCCGCAGCAGATCAAGATGAGAGCCGACAGACTTTCGGTAAATTCGGACGGTATTATTCTGCTTCCTGAAACATCGCTTGAAGGGATTCTGGATGTGGCCGCGAAGCTTTCACCTCATGCGATGGTCGTCGATTCTATCCAGACTGTGTATACGCAGGAAGTGCCTTCCGCTCCGGGGTCAGTAGGGCAGGTCAGAGAGTGTGCCGCGAAACTGATGCTTTTTGCAAAAAGGTCCCAGATGCCGGTTTTCATTGTCGGCCATGTTACAAAAGAGGGAACGATTGCCGGACCGCGGGTTCTCGAACATATTGTCGATACAGTTCTTTATTTCGAAGGCGACAGGGGGCATTCCTACCGGATTCTGAGAACAATAAAGAACCGGTTTGGCTCGACAAACGAGATAGGGATTTTTGAGATGTCCGATTCAGGACTCAGGGAGGTCGATAATCCTTCGGAATTATTTTTGTCGGAGCGCCCTCTGAATGTTTCGGGCTCCACTGTGGTAGCAAGCCTTGAAGGGACCAGGCCTCTTATGGTGGAGATGCAGGCCCTCGTATCGCAGACAAACTTCGGAATGCCGAGAAGGACCTCCATCGGCGTTGATTTCAACAGAGTGAACCTCCTGATAGCGGTGCTTGAGAAAAGGGCGGGTATGCATCTTGGCGGTATGGATGTCTTCATCAATGTGGTCGGGGGATTGAAGATTGTGGAACCGGCGGTGGACCTCGGCATTATCGCCACAATAGCCTCATCAGTGAGAGAAGCAGCAATTCAGCCTGATACCTTTGTTTTTGGTGAAATAGGGCTCTCGGGAGAGGTAAGGGCTGTTGCCCAGTCTGACGCAAGGCTGAAGGAGGCCGCGAAGATAGGATTTAAAAGAGCGATTATCCCTGCGGGCAATGCCGTGAAGACGGCGAATACTGATGGTTTGAAGGTGATCGGAATTAAAAATGTCGATGAATTTCTTGAAGCTTTGCTGCGTTAGTTTTATTTTTTTCCTCGTTTCATGCGCGCCAAGAACAATGGAACCGCTGCTGTTTGAGGAGAGAAGCCTTGATGAGGTCATAGCCCGCGGGAGAGGGATATCTCAAATTGATACGACTTTTTCGGTTGTGTTTGAAAAGGCTGATTCAGAGATCCGGGGAGACGGGGTATTGAATATAATTAATAGCGGCAACCTGGAACTGAGGGTCTATTCCCTGGGGTTTCTCGCGATGGAATTGACCTCACGCAATGGAGTCGTAAAGAGCAGTCCGCGGCTTGACAGCGCAAAAAAAACAATCCTGACGGAGGGATTGCGGAACTGTCTCTTCTGGTGGGATATAAAAGACTTTACGGTTGAGGATGAAGGCGGGTATTACCTGCTCAAAAATGCTGCGCGTGAGATTCTGCTCGATAAAAAAAGCATCCTGCCCAAAAAACAGCTCATTTATTTTTCAAACGGGAAAGTCCTTACTGTTCATTATGACAATCCGGCAAGGGAAGAAGGCATCTTGTATCAGTCCCGGATGAGGATAGAACTTTCAAGATATGCGGTGACCCTTGTGGTGAAGAAGATTCACTTTACCACAACGCAGGCTGCTACGTATCGATCCCCAGGTCTACCCCGACTGTCTTGATGGTCGCCTCGTCAATGGCAGTTTTTTTAAAGAGAAACCCTTCCAGCAGTGCATTGTCGCAAATCGTATTTATGAGCCTCGGAG
>JAOUFP010000034.1 GCA_029858145.1 Nitrospirota bacterium
TGGGCAGCCATTTCAGGAATAAGGCATACAGATGCAAACGCTGCAGCACCGTTCTCTGCCCGCGGTGCGAGAAACGCCTTGTATGGGGGCAGATGTGCCCGGAGTGTTATGCGTCTATGGTAAAGCTGGACGCGCTTGTGGCAAAGGAAAGGATCGCGAAGCTGCTCGCCGTCTATGAACATCAGAAGAGACGCAGGGGTATCATGAAAATCTTTTCTTTTCTGATGCCGGGTGTGTCCCAGATTTATGCAGGGAAGATACTCTCCGGATTTTTCTTTCTGTGGCCTTTTCTGTTTTTCCTCCTTCTGCCGTTTTCAAATTCAGTGCTTTCAGGCGGAGGAGTGCTGCGGGCGCACGATTTCTTTACCTGGGCCGCGCTTTTCCTTGCGGCAGGAGTCTATATTATCTCCAATATCTTAACCAGACGGAGGATCGCGAAGGGATGGCTTTAGAAGGGGCTTTAAGCGATTTCGGGCTTGCGGATATTCTCCAGCTTATCAGTTTCCAGCGCAAGACAGGCGTTTTGACGCTTGAGGGGAAGATGGATAAGGTGAAGCTTATGTTTATCGACGGGAATGTTGCCGGGGCAGAGTCGAAGCGGCGAATGGAAGACAACCGGCTGGGGAAAATTCTTCTGAAAAAGGGGCATCTGAAGGAGGGACAACTGAAGGCCGCCCTTGAAGAACAACGCAAGTCACGGGCAAAACTTGGCAGTATATTGATTAAAATGGAACTTGTCGATAAAGAAGTGGTAAATGAGATTCTGCAGGGACAGGTTACGGAAACGGTAATCCAGCTTTTCGGGTGGAAACAGGGGACATATGAATTTGCCGCGCAGGCGGTCCTGGGGGACCGGGATTTGCCCTGCTGCCTTGATACCCAGCACCTCCTAATGGAGGGCCTCAGGATCGTTGATGAGTGGACTCTCATCCAGGGAAAGATCACCCTGGACACTGTTTTCAGGAAGACCGGAGAGACACCGGCAGGCCTTACGAACGAGGAAACGGAGGTTTTTTCCTTTGTCGACGGAGAGAACGATGCGAGTACGATCATCGACCTCAGCGGGCAGGACAATTTTGAAGTCTCAAAAACACTTCTCTCCCTGATGGAGAAGGGGTTTATTGAAACAGCGGTGTCTGCTCCCGTGATTAAGGAAAAGCATGCTGCCGAAAAAAAACCGTCCCTGATTATCGCGGGCCTTTTCTCCTACGCAGCCGTCATTCTCTCTGTCTGTCTCTCGCTGGCGGGTGTTTTGACGCAGAGGAGCTTTGATTTCAAGAACTTCACCGCATCCCGGCAGATCGATGAACTCAGGCTGAAGATAGAGAGCTTCGGGCTTGAGCATTCGCAATATCCGTCGACGATTGATCAGGTAACAGAATCAAAGGATGCCTGGGGGAGGCCCTATATTTACAGAACGACGGGGGATTCATTCTATATCGCCAGTGCCGGGCCTGACGGCGTCAAAGACACACAAGACGATATCTATTGATGACAGCTCCTGCGCAGAATGGAAAGGCGGTTGTGCTTTTGAGCGGCGGCGTGGATTCCGCCACCGCGATGGCTATCGCGCATGCAGAAGGAAAAGAGCTCTACGCCCTCAGCTTTGACTACGGGCAGAGGCATTTGCGGGAGCTGGAATCCGCAAGATTGATCGCGGAATACTTTGCGGCAAAAAAGCATCTTATCGTGAACTTTAACCTCAGGGATATCGGGGGGTCGGCATTGACATCGGAGATTCAGGTGCCAAAAGCACGGGGCAGGGATGCAGGTTCAGGGGGCGGCACTATGAATGCAGCTCCGGTCTCCGGTCCCCGGTCTCCAATTCCCGTTACGTATGTGCCTGCGCGCAACACCATATTCCTCTCCTTTGCGCTTGGTTGGGCAGAGGTGCTGGGGGCGGAGCGTATCTATATAGGTGCCAACGCCGTTGACTACAGCGGATACCCTGACTGCAGGCCTGAGTACCTGGAGTCCTTCGAGAGAATGGCAAATCTGGCAACAAGGGCCTCGGCAGAAGGGAAGATGAAATTTTCGATTGACGCGCCGCTCCTTTACATGACCAAGGGCGATATAATCAGGACGGGTCACCGCCTGGGTCTTGACTATTCGCTCACCTGGAGCTGCTACGACCCGCAACCCGGGGAAGGGGGCAGGGAAAACGTGCGGACTTTCTTCATCCCCTGCGGTTTGTGTGACAGCTGCAGATTCAGGGAAAAGGGGTTCAGGGAGGCGGATATCAGGGACCCGTTGTCTGCATGATGGGGCAGGATAGATATATTGTAAGGAGGGGGTATGGAAGAAAGGCTTTCTCATGAAGAGTTTGTCAGGAAGGCGATAGTCAGTCTGCGGAAGGAAGGGTACAAGGGGATTCATACGGTATATTCGGGGTTTAATGAGGCCTTTAAAAAGTATTTTGATGGGGAAAACCCGATTGAAGCGACGAACAAACTTGCAAAAGAAGGAAAGGTTGTCATCAGGCCTGTAAAAGGGGGCGTGATGCTCTATCTGCCTGAAGAAGCGCCGGTTGGCGGCAATGCACAGGAAACACTGAAGAAGATGGGGCTGTCTTGATTAAACAGCTGAACGAAAAGCAGAAAGTCCTTGCGCGGATTCCCTCTGTGGATGAACTGCTCAAAAGCCCTGAGGGCTGCCGGTGGCTCTCCGCTTTCCCCAGAAAAGTAGTTATTCAGGCGATACGGACTGCCCTTGAAGCCGAGAGGGTGAGCCTGCTCGCAGGGCAAACGGCTGACATTGTGTCAGAAGCGCTGACAGACAGCATTGATGCCTGGATAAAAAAACTTTCTTCCTGCAGTCTGGTGCCGCTCATCAATGCCACGGGGATAGTCCTGCATACAAACCTTGGTCGTGCGGCGCTCTCAGAAAAGGCGCTCGAAAATATCGTGAAGGCGGGCACCGGCTATTCGAATCTCGAATATGACCTTGAAACAGGGAAGAGGGGCAAGAGGCATGTGCACACCAAACGACTCCTCAGGCAGATCACCGGCGCAGAAGACGCGCTTATTGTAAATAACAATGCTGCGGCAGTCCTGTTATGCCTTAATACGATGGCGAAGGGCAGGGAAGTTGTCGTCTCCAGGGGCGAGCTCGTTGAGATCGGCGGTTCCTTCAGGGTCCCGGATGTAATGACAGCGAGCAGCGCTGTCCTGCGGGAGGTCGGAACCACGAACAAGACCCACCTGCATGATTACGAGCATGCGTTGCATGAAAACACGGGTCTTATCATGAAGGTGCACCAGTCCAACTACCAGATAAAAGGTTTTACTTCTGAGGTTTCGATCGATGAACTTGTCATGCTCGGCAGGAAACACGACATCCCGGTGATGTACGATCTCGGCAGCGGATGTCTTGTGGACTTCAAACCCTATGGCATATATACCGAGCCCACGGTCCAGGAGGTCATAAAATCAGGAGTTGATCTGGTCTCCTTCAGCGGTGATAAACTTCTGGGAGGCCCCCAGGGGGGGATTATCGTTGGGAAGCAGAAATATATCGAAAGAATTCAGAAAAATCCACTCGCGCGGGCCGTGCGTGTCGATAAGTTGGCCATAGCTGCTTTTGAGGCGACCCTCATGGAGTATATGGATGAAGAATGCGCGAAAGAAGCCATCCCGGTGCTCAAGATGCTCTTTCAGCCTGCTGAGGCGATCAAGAAGCGTTCCCAAAAGCTAGCCGCGGCTCTCCGGAAAGCGACTGAAGCCGCTGACATCAGAGTCGTGCGGGAGATGTCAAAGGCCGGCGGCGGTTCTTTGCCGGAAGCTGAGTTCGAAACGTTTGCTGTTCAGGTCAGGCCGGGGGGGATATCGGTGAACGAATTGGAAGGAAGGCTCAGAAAGGGGTCGCCGCCTGTCATTGCGCGGATCAGGGAAGACGCGCTCCTCCTCGACGCGAGAACCGTCAGGGAACAGGAAATAAAGGATCTTGTCAGGCGTGTAGCCGCATCACTGAAGGCAGACTGAAACAGACGGCCTCTTTTCTGCCGGACGGCATACAGAGTTTGAGCTGCCCGCCCCGGTTATCCTGATAATTTTCTCATCAAAACGGCGGAAAGCGTAAAGCGCGGAAACTCCTCCTGTTTTACAGTCTTGTAAAAGTCGCAGATTTCGCAGGTTTTGTATTTCTGGGCGAATGAGCCCTGAACTTCTCCTTTGCAGAAAGTGCCGGCCATTACCCAGCAGGAGCGTCCGGCATTTGTGCCATCATGCACCCCGTCCAGCTTTTTTTCCGCGGCAGCAGGGCATATGCCAAGGTCATGGGCATGCATGCCCCCTGACTCCCTTCCGCAATTATGGTGCTCCCAGCAGTTGAGTTTCTTTTTTTGCACGTGCAGTTGCCTCCCGTTATAAAAAATATGATCGTTTCGCCGCTTCAGTAAATCTGCAGACCAATGTATTTTGTGGCGGACAAGTTATAAACATTTACGGGAAAATAGTATGAAACAATGACCCCATAAAAATCCAATATTATTTGCGTTTGGTTCCTGAATGTGACAGATACGCTTGCATACAGCCGGGAATCACTCCCCCTGAAAAAAATGACCAAATAAGATCATTTCCTTTATAATGAGATGACCCCTTCGTCAGAAAAAACATGCGACATATCATACTTGGCACGGCCGGACATATAGACCACGGGAAGAGCGCCCTTGTAAAGGCACTTACGGGCATTGATCCCGACAGGCTCAAAGAGGAGAAGGAACGCGGCATCACGATCGATATCGGGTTTGCGGATATCCGGTTTCCCGAAGAAGATCTTACTGTCGGGATTGTCGATGTGCCGGGGCATGAAAAGCTTGTCAGTAATATGCTTGCAGGTGCAGGAGGCATTGATATCGTCCTCATGGTGATCGCCGCCGACGAGGGCATAATGCCCCAGAGCCGCGAACATCTCGCGATATGCAACCTCCTGAAAATAAAGTCAGGGCTGATTGCGCTTACAAAGGCGGACCTCGTTGAAGGGGAGTGGCTCGAGCTGGTTTCAGATGAGATAAAAGGGTTTGTTGAAGGCACCTTTCTAGAGCATGCCCCGATTATTCCGGTATCTTCAAAAACCGGGCAGAATCTTGATCTGCTCAAAAAAGAGATAAAGGACCTTGCGCTCAAGGTCATGCCGAAAACCTCCGGCGGTTTATTCAGGCTTCCGATAGACAGGGTTTTTACCCTGAAGGGGTTTGGGACCGTAATCACCGGCACGGCCATTTCAGGCAGCATCTCTGTGGACGATATGGTCCAGATACTGCCGAAGGATATTTCGACAAAGGTCAGGGGCCTGCACAGCCACGGGAAAACGATCACGACCGCCTTCGCCGGGCAGCGGGTAGCTGTCAATCTTCAGTCGGTCGAAAAAGAGGATCTGAGCAGGGGTGATGTGGCGGTTGCTCCTTCGAGTTTCTCCGCAACAAAAACCATAGATGCGCACCTTGACCTTCTGAGGGACGCACCTCTTCTGAAAAGCAAAAGCCTGGTCCATTTTTACATCGGGACCGCTGAGACCATCGCCCGCGTAATACTCTACGAAAAAGAGGAGCTGAAGGCAGGAGAGAGCTGTTATTGCCAGTTCAGACTCCAGGGCCCCGTAATAGCGGTATCAGGGGACAGATATATCATCAGGAGGTTTTCACCTCTGGAGACGCTGGGTGGCGGGGAAATCCTGAACCCTTCACCTCAGAGGCGAAGGAAAAGAGACGGCATCCAGGATCTCGAGGTCCTGCATCGGGGAACCCTGGAAGAGAAGATATCGTTGAAGATAGAAAAAGCCGGTACATCCGGCATCCCGGTGGACGCGATAAACGGCTGGATCAATGCCGAAATACAGACCATCTCCGATGCGGTTGCAAGGTTAATAAAAGCCGGCGAGATTGTCCGGCATGAGGATGTCCTTCTGCATAGGAAAACGTTCGATCTCCTCGGGGAAAAGATAAAGGGACTGTTGAGCGCCTTCCATAAAAAGAACCCCCTGAAGCCCGGGATGCCGAAGGAGGAAATCAGGACACTCCTCAAGGCCGACCAGAAATTGTTCAATTTTCTCCTGCCCGGCTTTAAGAGCATCATCGTCGACAAGGACCTGGTCCGGCTGAAAGACTTCAGGATAGCGCTTTCGGGCAGCGAGGAAACGTACAGGACGAAGATCATCGATATGCTTGAAAAGGGCGGTTTTCAGCCTCCTGCAAAGGGTGAGATGGCAGAGATGCTGAAGATCGATCAAAAGCAGTTCTCGGATATTTTAAATATCCTGACAAAGGAAAAGGCCATTGTGCGCATCAACGAGTCACTCTATCTTTCTGCTGCGGCGTATGAAAGCATGCTGTCGCTGCTGAAAAACTTTTTTTCGGGGAAGACCGAGATAACAGTGGCGGATTTCAGGGATCTCCTCAAAACATCCAGGAAATACGCGCTTCCTTTCCTTGAGTATCTGGATGCAAGCAGGGTCACCCTGAGGACAGGTGATGTGAGGAAGCTGATTCGAAAGAATAACGGGTGACGATGTGAACCTGAGATATCTCTTTTTTCTTCTGATGATACTGTGCGCTCCCAGCCCGGCGAATGCGGACGTATTTGTCTATGACAGCGTAGCATTCAGCAGGGAGGAGATTCTGATAAAGGCTGAGACGGGGAAGGGTTATTTCGCGAAAGGCGGGCAGGTTGTCGAATTCTCCGTGAACGGAAAATCCATCGGCAGCGTTCTCTCCGGAGGCGACGGCATAGCATACAAGATATTCAAGGCAGGCAGTCCCGGCATGTATACGCTCAGCGTCAAATGCGGGCAGGATACGGGCAGCGGGCATATCATGGTCCTGAAAAAAAGGCAGCAAGATAGTGTTTGTTGATGTTGAAGGCAGTCTGCTCGCCGCGCCCTTTGCAAAAAAACCCGTCGAGAGCAGCAGGAAAGTTATAAAAAAAATCATGGATAAATACCCCTTGGTTTATCTCCATTTCGGAGACATCGGCATAAAGGCAGTCAGGGGCTGGCTGAGGCAGAATAGATTCCCTGACTCTGCTGTTCTGCCCTGGAAGACGGGAGATGTCTTCGGGGAGATGGACAAGAAAGGCTTTAGGATAAAGGCCGTGATCGGGAGTCAGGTCGTGCTCGATTCGGCAGGTGCATTCAAACCCGCGGTTTTCAGCTTTGACGGGCAGAGCAGTTCACAGATTCTCAAGAAGTGGCAGGAGATAGAGAAGGAGCTGAAATAAAGGCCTGAAAGACTTATTCGGCCCCCCTCCGGGACAGGATGAATTCAGGCATCTTCACAGGAGGGTTTGCGTCTAAATTAACAGGAGTCCGGCCCTGCAATGGTTGTCAATCTGACGGGACCATTTTACCATCGCAAGCTGGAGAACGCCTTTATTCTGATTGTCTTTCCATCTCAAAACATGCCCTGCCTCAAGAGGAAAGTCAGTGATAATGCCAATCCCTTCCGGGTTCTTATCGACAGTTTTTCCCATCGCGGCGATACGCTTGAATTCATACTCCTGCATCAATAAAATGATGAAGTCCAGGGAAATATCATATGGCTCCCGCGCATATTTTCGTTTTTTTTCAAAACCGCTCATTGCTTTTGCCCGTCCACAGGGCTGTTCCCTCAATAATGACGGGCCAGGCCTTTCGGCATTGAGCTGGCTGCCTGCTGTGCCGAGTGTAATTGCCTCAGCGCCGCTGTTTTTGCGTAAGCCGGTGAATGTTCCATGCTCTGGTGTTAACCCTATGAACTTATATATAGTACTATATTTATAGTATATAGTATTTTTTTTGATGCTTGTCAAGTTCCAGTCTCTCCGGGGCGCAGGTTCTGGAATAAAAAACCATTGTATGAGGTCCGCACCTCTCGAACTTATCCGGACTTTGGAGGAGAAAAAGGAGGTGATATTTTTCGGCCGGTGTATTGAGCCGCAGCTCCGTGAAGTGCGGCACAAGAAAATTTCTTTTATAGATCGGCGACGCAAAAACTGTTTTCGGGTTTATAAGTTTTCAAGTTTTTGATATAGTGAATGGTATGAAAGTTTCGAGACTCTTCCTCGTTGTGTTTTTTGTGCTGTTCCATGCTCAGGCGCACGCACTGAATGTTGCCGAACATACCTTGAAGAACGGCCTGAAGATCCTCATAATTGAGGACCATAAGGCACCGACCGCTACCTTTCAGGTATGGTACAGGGTAGGCTCCCGGGATGAGAATGTCGGGAAGACAGGGCTGAGTCACCTGCTTGAGCACATGATGTTCAAGGGAACAAAGAACTACGGGCCGAAGACATTTTCCCGGACTATCCAGAGGGCAGGCGGCACAGACAACGCATTCACCTCAAAGGAATATACCGGATATTTTGAGCTCCTTGCCTCGGACCGGATCAGCCTGCCGATGGAACTCGAAGCAGACAGGATGCAGAACCTCATCCTGACAAAGGATGCTGTCCTCTCCGAGAGGGACGTGGTGACAGAGGAAAGAAGGCTCCGCTATGAAGATGATCCGCAGAGCCTTGTCTATGAGCAGGTTATGGCGATGGCTTTCACTAACCATCCTTACCGGTGGCCTGTGATCGGCTGGATGTCGGACCTGAAGTACCTGAACCCCGATGACCTGATCAACCATTACCGGACCTATTACGCCCCTAATAATGCGGTGGTAATCATCGTCGGCGATGTAAAGCCGGAAGAGGTTGTGTCCAAAGTTGAAGCTGTTTTCGGCGGCATCCCGGCCGGACCCGGGATTGAGGCAACTAAGACGGAAGATGAAGAACAGAGAGGGGAAAGAAGGTTTTATTTGAAAAAAGAGGCGGAACTGCCTTTCATCGTTTCCGCGTATAAGGTGCCCAATATTCAGGATGAAGACGGTTTTGCCCTCGAGGTGCTCGGAAGTATCCTGTCGGATGGAAAAAGTTCACGACTGTATCAGAGGCTTGTCTATGATCAGCAGCTTGCACTTTCCGCATGGGCAGGCTATGAAGGTTTGCATAAGGACCCCTTTCTCTTTTTTACCGGCGCAACGGCCGCCCACGGGAAGAATATCGACGATGTTGAAAGGGCGATCAACGACGAGATAGAAAAGATAAAAAAGGACCCTCCTTCTGAATATGAGGTGCAGAAAACCAAAAACCAGATAGAGGCCGCATTCATCATGGGGCAGGATTCAATATACATGCAGGCCAAAATGATCGGGACCTTCGAAATGATCGGCGGCTGGCAGCTGTGGGAGAAGTATCTCGAGGGCATACGAAAGGTCACTCCTGAAGATGTCAGGCGCGTTGCGGAAAAGTATCTTGTTTCCGACAAGAGAACAACCGGGATCCTTATCCCTCTGAAGGATGAAACCAAATGATAAAGAGACTTCATTCCTTTGGCCTCCAGGTCATATGTGTTCTTTTTCTTTTCAGTACATTCTCGTACGCCGCGGATATCGCTGACAGGGAGGTCCTTTACAACGGCATAACGCTTCTGCACGCAGAGAAGACGGGGCTTCCCATTGTCACGGTTGTTGTTGCGATAAAGGCCGGCAGTGTTGCCGAACCTGCTGAAAAGGCGGGGCTTGCCAATCTGACGGCAGATCTCCTGAATGAAGGCACAAAAAAACGGTCTTCGAAGGAGATAAGTGAAGCCATAGAATTCGTCGGAGGCTCTCTGGGTACTTCCGGCGGGGCTGACTATATTACTGTCTCGCTTTCAGTGCTCAAAAAAGATGTTGGACTGGGTTTCGACCTTCTGAGTGACATTATCCGCAATCCTGCCTTCAGCGCTGATGAGGTGCAGAGGAGGAAAACGTCGATAAAAAATTCGATAATACAGCAGAAGGAGGAACCCGGAACTATCGCCTCAAAGGCCTTCGCGGAAGCGGTATACGGGAAGCATCCTTACGGAAGACCCGTAGAAGGCACTGAGGAGTCGCTGGACAGGATCACCGCTGAGGATATCGAATCCTTCCACCGGGAATACTACCTCCCGAACCGCACGATAATGACCGTGGTCGGTGACATCGGCAGGAGTGAGCTGAAGTCCCTTCTTGAAAGGTATTTTATGGGCTGGCAGGCGAAAGAGGCCAAAGAAGCGGCGTTCAAGCTGCCTGACCCGGTCGGGAAGCCGAAGGTCATCACGATACAAAAGAGCCTTACCCAGGCAAACATCATCCTGGGTCATCCCGGGATCAGGCGCGACAATCCTGATTACTACGCGGTGTCGGTCATGAATTACATCCTCGGCGGAGGCGGTTTCGCATCCCGCCTGATGGATAATATCCGGGACAACAAAGGCCTTGCCTACGATGTCCATAGTTCCTTCCCTGCAAGTAAATATGGAGGAAGTTTCCAGGCAGAGCTCCAGACAAAAAATGAATCCGCTAACACTGCCATAAGTGAGGTCCTTAAAGAGATCGGGCGGATCAGGACAGAGCCGGTCAGCGACAGGGAACTCAGCGATGCCAAAGCATACCTGACCGGAAGCTTTCCCCTGCGCATCGACTCAAACAGGAAGATGGCCGGGTTTTTAACCGCAGTTGAGTACTACGGACTTGGACTGGATTATGTTGACAACTACAGGGACTATATTGAATCCGTTACGAAGGATGATATACTCAGGGTAGCAAGGAAGTACCTGCATCCCGAAAATTATGTCCTTGTTGTTGTCGGGGATCTGGATAAAGCGGCACTGAAGTATTAGTCATTCGTGAGAGTGATCTGAAGAAACAGGGGGGGGAATGAAAAAGTCCGAGATTATCAATTTGCTGAACAAGGATCTGACAGGCGAAATCGAGGCGATTCTCATCTACATGAGGGACAGCTTTGTGACACCGCAATGCGACCCGAGCAGGACGATGGAGGAGATAGCCAAGGATGAGATGCGGCATGCCGAGACACTTTCCGAGCTGATCGTTGATCTTGGCGGAATACCGTCGATGCTCCATAAAGAGCTGGACTTCGGCAAAGGGGGTACGAAAGGATATCTGAGGAAACTCATTTCTCTTGAAGAAGGCGCCATCGCGATGTACCGGGAGCATATCGCGGCTATCCCTGATGAGCAGATAAAAAAGAAACTCACCCACATCCTTCACGAAGAAGAAGAGCATCTCGAAGAGTTTAAGGAAAAGCTCAGGGACCTGAAATAGAAAGAGACCTCCTTTGCTGAGAAGCAGCCGTCTCTCCTGCTGCCATGCTCTGCTTCGCAGTGCTGACCCGGGAATAAGTGGATTTCAATAATACCTTACGCGCTTCATGAATTCGGTCCAAATGGGCAGTGCTGCCTCTGAGCCGGTTTCTTCGATGCCGAGGGGGGTATGGTCATCCCTGCCCACCCATACTCCTAACGCAAGACGGTCATCAAATCCAACAAACCATGCATCGGAATAATCATTGGTAGTGCCGGTTTTCCCATAAACCAGCCGGTTCACCGCCCTTGCCCTGCCGGCGATCCCGGACTCGATTGTCGCGCGCAGGAGTACCCTCATCTTGTCTACGATATCAGCGGACAAAACCTCCTGGTACGAAGGCACAGAACGTTCCACAACCACCCCATTCCTGTCCCTTAACATGGTATAAGCCCTGGGCGTTACTTTTCTGCCTGTGGCAATAACCGAATAGGATGCGGTAAGTTCAAAAAGAGTCACCTCAGAAGAACCGAGCGCAATCGACGGGTGAGTAGAGAGCTTGGCGGTTATACCGCATTGCCGGGCCATGTCGCGCACGCTGTCGAACCCGATCTTCTGCGCAAGCCTCACGGTTGCAGAATTAAGAGAGTGCGCGAAAGCGGTCTTCAGCGAGGCTTCCCCATAGTATTTATCCTCGGAATTTCTCGGAGACCACCAGCGACCGGTATCCAGTTCCCGGATTCTGACACGCTCATCAAGGATGATATCGTTGTATGACATCCCCTTGCGAAACGCGGCGGCGTACACGAAGGGTTTAAAAGCCGAGCCCGGCTGTCTCAGTGCCATTGTGGCCCGGTTGAACTGTGAGGTGACGTAATC
>JAOUFP010000391.1 GCA_029858145.1 Nitrospirota bacterium
TGCCGGGAATATATCTCATATTACAGGAAGGTTTTTAAGGGCTTCCCTGATCTTCTCTTCAGGGTATGCGTAGTCCTCGAATTTCCCGGCCATGTAGTCCGCGTAGGCGGTCAGGTCAAGATACCCATGCCCGCTGAGGTTGAAGAATATGGTCTTTTGTTTGCCTTCTTCTTTTGCCTTTAACGCTTCATCGATCGCTCCCCTGATCGCGTGCGAACTCTCAGGCGCGGGAATGATGCCCTCTGTTTTTGCGAATTTAATCGCGGCCTCGAAAACCCCTGTCTGACCGTAGGCGACCGCCTCTATCAATTTGTCATGGTAGAGCTGGCAGACAAGCGGAGAATCCGCATGATATCTCAGGCCTCCCGCGTGGATTCCCGGCGGCACAAAATCGTGTCCCAGTGTGTACATCATCATCAGCGGCGTCAGCCCCGCGGTATCGCCGAAATCATAACGGAATTCGCCTTTTGTGAGCGTGGGGCAGGAGGACGGCTCCACGGCGATTACCCTTAGTTCCCTGCCGTGTATCTTGTCCCGCAGAAACGGGAAGCTCACCCCGCCCAGATTGCTGCCTCCGCCGCAGCACCCGACGATGACGTCAGGATAATCCCCGACCAGTTCGAACTGTTTTTTTGCCTCGAGACCTATGACCGTCTGATGAAGCAGCACATGGTTCAGTACGGACCCGAGGGCATAATTGGTGTCATTATGGGTAGCGGCATCTTCGACAGCCTCTGATATCGCGATGCCAAGGCTCCCGGGACTGTCCGGATCCATCTCGAGGATCTTTCTGCCGGAATTGGTCAAGTCCGAAGGACTCGGATAAACGGATGCCCCCCATGTCTCCATCGCCATTCTCCGGTAGGGCTTCTGGTTGTAGCTGATGCGCACCATGTAGACGGTCACCTCCAGTCCGAACATCGCCCCTGCAAGGGCCATGGAGGATCCCCACTGTCCTGCCCCGGTTTCTGTTGCTATTCTTTTAATCCCCGCCGCCTTGTTGTAATACGCCTGAGGGATCGAGGTGTTCGGCTTGTGGCTTCCCGCGGGGCTCACCCCTTCATATTTGTAGTAGATCTTTGCAGGCGTGCCGAGCGCTGCCTCGAGCCTGTGCGCCCTGTAAAGAGGCGAAGGCCTCCAGAGGGTGTATATGTCGAGGATTTCATCGGGGATGTCGATCCAGCGTTCTGTGGTGACTTCCTGTTCAATGAGCGCCATCGGGAATATGGCGGAGAGATCCTGCGGCCCGACCGGCTGTTTTGTGCCGGGGTGAAGGGGAGGTTTCGGGAGGTTCGGCATATCCGCCATAATGTTGTACCATTGCTTTGGTATTTCCCTGTCAGGCAGCACTACTTTTGTCTCTCGCATCTTTACCTCCGGACGGCTTTATTCTGCGGCAAAAATTTGTGTATGTGTAATTTTATCACAAATTTCCCGGCAGGAAAGAAGATTATACGATACCCCGCAACTCATCAATTTTCCCGGAAATGTTCCGGGATTCCATGAGCGACGTCCCGATGAGCATCGCGTCTACCCCTGCTTCTTCAAGCCTCAGGACATCAGCGCGCGTTCTTATGCCGCTTTCGCTCACCACAGCGCGGTCTTTCGGGATTTCCTTTTTAAGCTCGAAGGTCGTGTTCAGGTCGATTGAAAGGGTCTTGAGGTTTCTGTTGTTGATCCCGATTACAGGGACGTTTATCCTCAGGGCTGTTTCAAGTTCTGCGAAGTCATGGACCTCGAAGAGCACGGCAAGCCCCAGTTCCCCGGCGAGATGTAGGAACTCTTCTGCCTGTTTCGGCTCAAGGATGGCCGCGATGAGCAGGACCGCATCAGCCTTTCCCGCACGGGCCTCGTATAGCTGGTATTCATCAAAGATAAAATCCTTCCTCAATACAGGACAGGAGACGATCTTCTTTATGTCTTCCAGGAATTCAAGCCTGCCTTGGAAGAAATCTTCTTCAGTAAGCACAGACACGGCATCGACCTTTTTTTCTTCATAAACAGAAGCGATCGCTGTATGGCTGAAGTCAGCCCTGATCAGCCCTTTGGAGGGAGAGGCCTTCTTCACCTCTGCGATAAGTCTAATGGAAGAGCCGTTTCTTTTGACAGCCTTGTAAAAATCCTCTGGTTTTGGGGTTTCTTTGATCTTATCTTTCAGCTCCGAAAGAGAAGTCACGGACTTCGCGTATGAAACCCGGCCCTTTTTCTGCTCCACGATTTTTCTCAAAATGGACATCCCGAATTTTAAAGGTTATAGCGAAGGTTTTTCAAGGCGAATTAAGGATTAGCTGTTGGACGCTATCCGGCGGCGGCCCTGATGACTTTCAGGGCGAGGCGGAGGTTGATATCGCCGGAGGATTTGGCAAGGCTCCGGAAGGACTCTCTGAGCTCCTTCCGCGGGGCCTGCGGCAGCCAAGACAGGCATTGATGCGTTTCTCTGCACGGTGCGGCCCGGCCTTACAAGGCGGGCCGGTGGGCGGTTGCACTCCCCCTGGTCTGACATACAGGCATCACGCTGTTTGAGTGGGGCCAAGAAAGGGGGCAGGAAAGAGCTTTCTCTGGCAATTACGCATATATCCCGTAGAAGCAGTGAAAATTTTCTGCATTCATCTTCTGCCCTGCAGCCATGCCCTGACTATCCGCGCTTCTTCATAGGTTACTCTTCCATTGAAATGCTCGATGACCGGCCTAAGCGTCCATTGACCTGAAGATCGGAAAAACACCGCGATTTCATCCTTTTTTGCTTTGTCAGCAAGGCGATCGATATCGATGTCCCGTCCGCTTCGGATGAGCTGCTCAAGATGCAAGGCGATGGTGGAGGGGGCAAGCTTCCGATGCAGTGCAATATCATCGAGCGACATGCCTTTCCTGAACAATGCATACGTTTCCTCTGCAGTTCCCCCTCTTTTTTTCTTTTCCTGTGGCCAGACTTCCGAATCTGAAACAACACCGGGGCTGTCAGTCGCTGTACGGATGACGGGATTCTCCTTTAAATAATTCCTGATCATCATGATGAAAAGTTC
>JAOUFP010000392.1 GCA_029858145.1 Nitrospirota bacterium
AGAAGATTGCCGACAAATACCACGCGAGGCTCAAGGTGGCTGAGATTCCTCCCGGCCCGCCTGTGCTCAGCACCCTTGTCGCGGAAATATACGGGCCTGACATGAAGAGACAGATTGAGATAGCGGGTGAAGTAAAGCGCGTATTCGAGAATACCGAAGGGGTTGTGGATGTCGACTGGTATGTAGAGGACGACCAGAAAAAACTCACGTTCGACGTCGACAGGGAGAAGGCCGCACAGAACGGTGTCGCCACCGGGGCTGTCGCGCAGAGCCTGCGGACGGCGCTTGGAGGGATGCCGGCGGGACTAGTCCATCTTGAACGGGAAAAAGAGCCTGTTGAGCTTTACCTGAGGATGCCGCTTGCGGAAAGGGCGGGCATAAGTTCTCTCAAGGAGGTATCTGTACCCTCTGCAGACGGGAGTCTTCTGCCTCTCTCTGAACTTGTGAGTGTCAGGGAAGGGATCGAGGACAAGACGATTTATCATAAGAACCTGAAGCGGGTGGTCTATGTTACCGGCGATGTCGCCGGTACTGCCGAGAGCCCGGTATACGCGATTTTGAAAATGAAGGACGCGATAAAAGAACTCAAGCTTTCCGAAGGGTATGAACTGAAGCAGTATTCGTCTGTTCAGCCGTGGCTTGAGAACACCTATTCCATGAAGTGGGATGGCGAGTGGCATATCACCTATGAAGTATTCAGAGATCTCGGGATCGCGTTTGCGGCGGTGCTGGTCCTGATCTACATACTTGTCGTCGCATGGTTCAGGAATTTCGTCACGCCCCTGATCATCATGGCGCCGATACCGCTCACCCTCGTGGGCATCCTCCCGGGCCACTGGATCTTCGGCGCCTTCTTTACCGCAACATCGATGATCGGCTTCATCGCGCTTGCCGGTATCATTGTGAGGAATTCGATCCTGCTCATCGACTTTGTCCAGATGGAATGGCGTGATTGCGGAGGGCTGAGAAACGCGCTGATAAAGGCCGGCGCGGTAAGGTTCAGGCCGATAGCGTTGACCGCTGCCGCTGTGGTGGTAGGGTCTTTCGTGATGCTCTTTGATCCTATTTTTCAGGGGCTTGCGATTGCGATGATGTTCGGGGCGGTTGCCGCTACCGCGTTGACGCTGATAGCGGTGCCGCTGCTCTATTATGAATTTTTCAGGGATAAGGTCTGTCCTTTGAAGGCCGAAGAAATCGAGCCTGGGGATGAGGAAAAAAGTGAAAAGTAAGAGGAGATATGTTATAATTAATTAGTAACGCAACAGTGAAACAAGGACGTAATGTATAATAAAAGTATGGAGGTGAATGATTATGTCATATAACAGATGCATTTGCGAGAAATGCGGGAATCAGTATGCGACCGTTATAGATAAAGACGAGGATCTTCTGAAAGAGAAATGTCCGAATTGCGGTGAAATGCAGTTGAAACTAGTCGGCCCGTTGAGTGTTTCCGAGGTGAACAGCCTTTTCTACGGCGGTGGTTGAAGCCCGAGAGGCTGCTAAGACCGGTCAGGTCTTAATAAGATAAAAATGAGAAGGGCGCTCCTGAAAAGGGCGCCCTTTTTATTTGGGGCGAATTTCAATAATTTAACTTCTTTTCCCAGTGCCGATTCTTGTTCCTGAAGTCTGTGGCATACTTTTCTAACGGAATCCCTTTCATTTCGCCCCTTACATATTTGTTTTTTTCTGGCTTTGGCCTCAGCTTTTTCCTCCTTGCCTCAGTGGCCCGAAAAGTGTAACTATCTGAAACATATGGTTTTTATTCATGACATTTATCACAAATAAATGCATTTATACATATTATATGCTTGAAGGAGCTAACCGCTCTGAGAGGGGCGTGCGGTACGCAACGGGTTTTTTGCCAGCATGCACAAGACAGCCGGGCTGCCGAAGGATTGAAGAAATCTTTGGTAGCGCGGCTTTTTTATGTCCAATAATGGGGGGATTATGAGAAATAAAATTATCGCGTCGATATTCTGTGCTGTGGTACTGCTGCTCTGTTGCTCTGTCCCACTCTCCGAGGCCTTTAAACTGCCCGACACCGGCCAGACGAAGTGCTATAACACAGAAGGCACGGAAATATCCTGCGCCGGCACAGGGCAGGATGGAGCATACAATGTCAATCCAATGTCCTTCACCGACAACGGCAACGGCACGGTCACGGACAACAACACCGGACTGGTCTGGCAGAAGGAGGATGACAACCAGACCTACAACTGGTACCAGGCGAGCGGGACGTACGATGCAACATATAACTCTTCTTCACAAAACGTTTGCGGGACGCTGAGTCTCGGCGGCCATTCAGACTGGCGGCTGCCCTCGAAAAAGGAGCTGATGAGCATCGTGGACTACTCGGTTACATCCCCAGGTCCTACGATCAATTCAACTTATTTCCCGAATACGAATACTTCCAACTATTGGACGTCTGCCATACTTTCCTGCTATCCGGGAAATGCATGGGGTGTGGAATTCTGGGATGGCAACTTCGTCCTCCAATTTAAGGACAGAAACTCTGATATGTATGTCCGTTGCGTGCGTGGCGAGGAAACGTCTCCTTCTTTTACGAACAACGGCAACGGTACTGTGACTGACGCCAGGACCGGTCTTGTCTGGCAGCAAGGGGAGGCGGGAAGCACGTCATGGGAGTCTGCCCTTTCATATTGTGAGGGGCTTACGCTGGGGGGGGACAATGACTGGCGGCTGCCGAACATCAAGGAACTTGAGTCCCTGACGGACGATACGAGATACCAACCTGCGATAGACACAATCTTTTTCCCGAACGCCAATGCGGCTTACTATTGGGCGTCTACCACAACCACAGAAGCCTCCCGACCGAACGAGGCGTATTTCATCAACTTCTATGAGGGCGCCCTCGGATTCGAAGGTAAGAACAACGAAAACTACGTGCGGTGCGTGCGTGGCGGACAGTCTGTGTCATTGGGTAATTCTCCTGTTGGGGTACAACCTTTCTGTCCTGTATCGGTGAAGGTGAGCTATCCGCTGACGGTCACGGTGAATC
>JAOUFP010000028.1 GCA_029858145.1 Nitrospirota bacterium
CAGATTATCCCTGAAAGTTTTCGGTTCCACGAGTTTTTTTGCCTTCAGCTCTTCCAGGTCGGTGCCCGTCAGCAGAACAGGGCCGACGTGCGTTCCCTTCTCGTCGCTTTCATAAATGCCGAAATCAGAGCCGAGCGATACCCAGTATTCAGGGAGGCCGGAAACTTCATCGCTGATATCCACTTTATAGGAGTCCGCGTAAAAGGTATAGGTCCTCCTGATGGAGACGCCTTCCCGGGAATATTCAAATGCGATGGTGCCTGAGCTTTTATTCTTGTCAAGCTTCAGGTCTGTCCCGGACACGCTGAAATTTACGCTGGCGAGGTCAAAGGAATCATTCGCGCCGATGCTGAGGGCAGGAAGTACGCCCGGCTTTTCCAGGAGAATGACATCCTGTCCCTTTTTATCTTTATATGCCTTGATGGCCCATGACTTTATTGTGCCGCCCTTGGATGAGAGGACAGCTGAATAGAATTCATTTTCCACCCTGAGCTCTTTTTCCTCGGCAGGTGCAGCCTCGGGAGCGACCGGTATTGTCACCGGAGCAGGCGCCTCTGCCTTTGTCACGGCAACAGGCTGAGGAGGCTTCACCTCGGGCTGCTGCGGGGGAAATAAAACAGTGTAGCCGATGATTACCGCGATAGAAAGGATTATGGCGAGAAGAGTTCTATTATCCATTATTATCTGACCGGGTCAAACCCGCCGGGGTGAAAGGGATGGCAGCGCCCCAGCCTGCGCAGAGAGAGAAAAGTCCCCTTCAGCGCCCCGTATCTGCTGATCGCTTCCATGGAGTATTCCGAACACGTCGGTATGAACCTGCAGCTGTTCGGCAGGAGAGGAGACACGCTGTATTTGTATACTTTAATTATCGCTATCAAGAGTTTCTTCATGGTTACCAAGCCTGGGAAATATTTTCGCTATGCTTGCCTGCAGATCAGAAAATTCAGCCCCGGCGGAAGCGCTTCGTGCAACAACGACAAAGTCATAGTGCAACGGCTTGCCCGCCAGCTCCTGTCTGAATATTTCCCGCAGACGGCGTTTAATCCTGTTCCGTACAACAGCGTCCCCGATTTTTCTGCTTACAGAAAGTCCGAGCCTGCAGTAAGGCAGTGTATTGTGCTGCGCGTATATAATAAGGAATTTTGAAGGAAACTTCGATCCAAGTTCAAAGACTTTCCTGAAGTCGCCACGTCTTGCGAGTGAACAGAAAACCTTTTTGCCTTTTAGACAGCCAGCCTTTTCCGTCCTTTTTTCCTTCTCCTCTTTATTACTGCGCGCCCGCCGACAGAACTCATTCTGGCAAGAAACCCGAGAGTCCGTTTCCTCTTTTTCTTGTGTGGCCGATATGTTGTATAAGTTCCCATAGTCTTTCCCTGTAGTTTTTTTTCCTGAGCGGAAATTATATAAGGTATTTCTCGCGAATGTCAAGTATCGGCCGGAGAAAAAACAATAATCATGCCAAATCAGCGCCTTCCTGACCTTGATTAAAACCCGGCAAAGCAGGTATATTACGAAACTATATATTCAGTTACTGAGGGAGGTGCAGATGTTGACAGGACTGGCGTACGCGATGGGGCCGACTCCGCAGGCAGGTCAGGGACAGGGCGGCGGATTGATGGGATTTCTTCCGCTGATTATCATATTCGTAATTTTCTACTTTCTGCTCATAAGGCCCCAGCAAAAAAGGGCCAAGGAACAGAAGGCGATGCTCGAAAGCCTGAAAAAGGGGGATAAGGTGATCGTTTCCGGGGGCGAATACGGCGTTATAGAAGAGGTGAAGGCAAATACGGTTATCGTCAAGATTGCCGAGAACGTAAAGGTGAAATACGGGAAGGCTTACGTCGTCGCGCTGAGACAGACAGAAGAGGATTGATATCTAGCAGTTTGTTATCCGGGGCTGCCGGGATATAAATAATATAGAAAAATTCCCTTACATACTTCTTTGTGATAAAGAGTACGTTGCATTTGCCATGATTTGTACAATTTCTATTCTTTTAGTGGAGGATTAATGAAAAAGAACGTTCTATGGAGGTTCTCGCTTATCGGGTTCACCGTGCTTATCGCGGTGGTATTCTTCCTTCCCAACACACCTCTTTTTAAATTTATGCCTGACTGGTGGAAAAAGAGCATGCCGAGCAAAGGGATAATCCTCGGCCTGGATCTTCAGGGCGGACTTCATCTTGTTTTTGAAGTGGAGGGCGACAAGGCGGTTGAGGCATCAGCTGAAAGGTATGTGCGTCTTATAAAAGAAACCCTGCAAAAAAAGAAGGTGCAGGCAGAGGTGAAGCGGAGCGGATTGACTATCGAAATAGCTCCCTTCAGCCAGGAACTGTCGACTGCCGTAAAGGAAAATTACCCTAATCTGGATACGGTATCCGCGGGACAGAACCTCGTTCTTGCGATTTCCGGCAAAGAAAAGGATTCGATAAAGGACAACGCGGCAAACCAGGCTCTTGAGACCATAAGGAACAGGATAGACCAGTTCGGGGTATCCGAACCGACCATCCACCGCCAAGGCGAGAACGAGATCGTAGTCCAACTGCCAGGCGTGAAAGATCCGAAGAGGGCGATAGATCTGATAGGCAAGACAGCCCAGCTGGAGTTCAAGCTTGTTGATGACGAATCTCCTTTGGCCGCACAGCTTCCCCAGGCAGTTGCACCGAGCGAAGAAGAGGCCCTTTTAACGCAGTTCGAAGATAAATTGCCCGCGGACCATGAGATACTCTTTGAAAAGAAAGTGAACAGGGAAACCGGGGTTGTCAGCAAGCTTCCGATCCTCCTGAAAAAACAGGCGGTGCTCACCGGCGACCTCCTGAGCGAGGCGAGGGTGAGCCTGGATTCGCGGTTCAGCGAGCCGTATGTCTCGATAACCTTCAACGAGGAAGGAGCAAAACGGTTCGAGGAGATAACCGGAGAGAACGTCAAGAAAAGGCTCGCGATTATCCTCGACAATACGGTTTATTCAGCCCCTGTAATCCAGGAGAGAATAGCCGGCGGCAATGCGCAGATCTCAGGCAACTTCAGCATGGACGAAGCCAAGGACCTCAGCATTGTCCTGAAGGCAGGCGCGCTCCCGGCCCCTTTGAAGATGCTTCAGAATGTTACGGTCGGCCCATCACTGGGAAGCGACTCGATCAGGGCAGGCAAGTTAGCCGGCATCGTCGGCACGATCGCGGTAGTATTATTTATGGTACTTTACTACCGCCTTTCAGGCGTTATAGCGGATTTTGCGCTCATATTGAATATCGTTCTGCTTTTCGGAGCGATGGCTTCGCTCAATGCGACTCTGACGCTTCCGGGCATCGCCGGGATCATACTGGCCGTGGGCATGGCGGTTGATTCGAATGTCCTTATGTTTGAGAGGATACGTGAAGAGATCAGGGCCGGCAAACCGCCGCGGTCCGCGATCGATTCGGGGTATGACAAGGCATTTTCCACGATCTTCGATTCCCATGTGACGACGCTGATCACCGCGGCGGTATTGTTCCAGTTCGGTACCGGCCCTATCAAGGGCTTTGCGGTGACGCTCAGCCTCGGTGTTGCGATCAACCTTTTTACGGCGCTGGTCGGCACAAAATCGATCTTTGACCTGATCTCCAGCAAATATAAAATCGAACGGTTAAGCATATAGGAGGCGAGATGCTAGAAATTCTGAAAAAGACCAATATAGATTTCATCGGGAAAAAATATATCACCCTGCTCGTTACCGGCATCCTTTCGATAATCGGCATTGTTGCGATTATACAGATAGCTACAGGCAAGGCAAATCTCGGCATCGATTTTGCCGGCGGGACGGGAATACAGCTGCGGTTCGAAAAACCCGTTTCCCTGCAAAGCGTAAGAGCTGCTCTCGAGTCAGGAGGCATAAGGGATTTTGACCTCCAGGATATCCCCGCCGAGAACAAGGTGCTTATCAGGACGAAACAGTCTGAAGGTGATCTCAACCAGATAGCCGACGCGATCACCTCCTCGCTGAGCCAGCACCTGTCCGACAATAAATATGTTGTTGATTCCACTACCGCGATTGGACCGAAGGTCGGGAGTAAATTGAGAAGTGACGCAGCCAAGGCTATTCTCATGGCCACCATCGGCATCCTTATCTATGTCGCCGTCAGGTTCAAATTCCAATTCGGGGTTGGCGCGACGATTGCGACATTCCATGACGTTATAGCTGTCCTCGGCATCTTCTTTATTATGGGAAAGGAAATAAACCTGATAGTTGTTTCCGCCCTTCTGACAATAGCGGGCTATTCACTGACCGACACGGTTGTTGTATTTGACCGGATAAGGGAGAATCTTAAAAAGCAGTTCAGGGACCCTGTAAAGAACATAATCAATAACAGTATAAACGAGGTGCTTTCAAGGACGATCATAACCTCACTGACTACGTTTCTTGCCGCTGCGGCACTCTTTTTTCTGGGAGGCGAGGTTATCCATGATTTTGCCCTTGCGATAATGCTCGGAATTATTGTCGGCACCTATTCCTCTATTTTCGTGGCGAGCCCGATATTGCTTCTCTGGAAAAAGAACAGACCATTTGCCGCTAAATAGTAGCGGGCAATCAGTGACGCGTAATGGGTTGAATAAACGGAAGGCCTTTCCTGGTGAGGCCTTGGCATCAACTCATCACGCGTTACGCATCACCCGTCACGGTCTTTATGCATAGCCGCTGGCTGATAAACCGGACAAATCCTGAATATATCCGGCACCTTTCACGGAACGCCTCCATATCCCCTGTAATGGCCCAGGTGTTGATAAGCAGGGGCTTTAAGACCGTTTCAGAAATCAGGGATTTCCTGTATCCCGGCGCAACAAATCTTTCGGATCCTTTTGAACTCCCTTCGATGAAGACCGCTGTCGCGCGAATAAGAACCTCCCTGGAGAGGAAGGAAAGGGTTCTCGTTCATGGTGACTATGATGTGGACGGTCTGACCGCGACCGCGATTATGCTGCAGGTGCTGGGTGTCATCGGCCTTGATGCCTTTTATTTCATTCCGAACAGGATGCTTCACGGGTACGGGTTTCATGCTCCTGCCGTGGATATGGCAAAAAAACTCGGCGCAAGACTCATCATAACAGTTGATTGCGGCGTCACCTCCGTCGATGCAGTCTCTTACGCAAACACATCCGGGATTGATGTCATTATCACCGACCATCATGAGCCGCTGAGAAATCAGAAGCCGGGCATGCAAAAGAATGGGGGCATGAATACAGCGGAGGCACAGGAGTTTCTTCTGCCTGACGCAGCTGCTGTCATAAATCCCAAGCTCATGTCACCCGGATCAAAACTCTCGATCCTTTCCGGCGCAGGCGTTGCGTTGAAATTCGCCCAGGCCCTGGCGATGGAAGAGGGGGTGCCTTTTTCGAACGACGATGTCCTGCAGCTGTATGATCTTGCTGCCCTCGGGACCCTGGCCGATGTTGTGCCTTTAACAGGTATGAACAGGGTCATTCTTAAAGAAGGGCTGAAGTCCATTCAGGCCGGATCGAGGCCCGGCATCAAAGCACTGCAGGAGGTATCGGGGCTGAACGGAAAAGAGATGAAGGCAGGGCGGCTTTCGTTCACGCTTGTGCCGAGGATGAATGCGGCGGGCAGGGTTGCCGATGCACGGGACGTAGTGAAGCTCCTGCTCTCGGAAAGAGAAGAAGAGGCGGTGGAGCTGAGTTCATGGCTGGACAGGCTGAACAGGGAGAGGCAGCAGATTGAGGGAGAGGTTTATCAGGAGGCCCTGGAGAAGCTCAGTGGATCAGACATCCCTCCGGCAATAGTGCTTGCGGGCGAAGGCTGGCATCAGGGGGTGCTGGGGATTGTTGCATCACGGATAGCGGAGGAATTTTACCGGCCTGCGTTTATATTCAGCATTGAAGACGGCATCGCAAAAGGTTCCGCGAGAAGCATTCCCTCTTTTGATATCTGCAAGGGGCTGACTGAAACCGGCGGTCTCCTGCTCTCTTTCGGAGGGCACAGACAGGCAGCGGGGATAAAGCTGAATGCCGCGGACCTCCGGGCATTCGGAAAAGCGATCGGAGGGATTGTTCATGCCAGCCTCGATATGTCTGATCTGCAGCCGGTCCTCGAAATCGATGCAAATATAAGGCTGTCAGAAATAACTCACGGGCTTGTTCAGGAGTTCAGCCTGCTCGAACCGTTCGGCTTTGGAAATCCTGAACCGCTTACAGGTGCAAAAGCCCTCGAGGTTATCGGCCCGAGGATAGTAGGGGAGAGGCATCTCAAGCTGAGGCTGAAAAAAGACAATACGTCTCTGGATGCCATCGGGTTTAATATGGCCGGGCTCTTGCCGGAGCTTCAGGAAGCTGCCTTTACAGATGCTGTATTCACCCCGGCAGTCAATGACTGGAACGGAAACAGCTACCTCCAGCTCGTCCTTAAGGGGCTTCGCCCGTCAGTATAACCCCGGTGAACAGTGTCAGTGGTCAGTGTCAGTAAAATGGATTAACTGATTTTTGAACTGACACTAACACTAATCACTGACACGCTATTAAGTGTATAATAGTTTATGCGTGAAACGTTATCACTGAAAGGGCTCCTGGAAAAGATCAGCGCGTACAACCCCGAAGCTGACCTTGAGATCCTGAAAAGGGCCTATCATTTTTCGCGGGAGGCCCATTGCAGCCAGAAAAGAAGTGAAGGCTCTCCCTACATAAAGCATCCCCTTGAAGTGGCGTATATCCTTGCCGACATGAAGATGGACGTGCCGTCGATCTCTGCCGGACTTCTCCACGACACCGTTGAAGATACGATCGTCACCATAGAAGACACGAAGGCTATTTTTGGTGAGGAAATAGCCTTCATCGTCAACTCGCTGACAAAGCTTTCAAAAGTGGAATTCAGGACGAAGAAAGAGGCCCAGGCAGAGAATTTCCGCAGGATGCTCCTCGCGATGTCAGAGGATGTGCGGGTGATCCTCATCAAATTTGCCGACAGGCTGCATAATATGCGGACCCTCCAGCATCTCCCGGAAGCCAAGCAGCAGAGGATAGCAGCCGAAACGCTCGAAATTTACGCTCCTATCGCGAACAGGCTCGGCATGGGATGGCTGCGCACAGAGCTTGAAGATCTCAGTTTTAAATATCTTATGCCGGACCTCTACGAAGAACTGGTACGGAAAGTCGCGAAGAGGAAGGAAGAACAGGAAGGATATATCAGGGAAGTTACTCAGCTGGTGAAACGCAAGCTGAAGGAAGAGGGGCTGCCCGGCAAGGTCTCCGGCAGGGTGAAGCACTACTACGGCATATATCAGAAGATGCTGAAACAGAGGATCACCTTTGAAGAGATACACGACGTGCTGGGTTTGAGAATAACCACGGACACCAAGTCAAACTGCTACGCGATCCTCGGCCTCATCCATTCTCTCTGGACCCCCATCCCCGGGAAGTTCAAGGATTATATCGGCGTTCCGAAGTCAAATATGTACCAGTCCTTGCATACAACCGTCATTGGTCCGAAAGGCGAGCGGGTCGAATTCCAGATCAGGACCGAAGAAATGCACCGGATAGCAGAAGAGGGCATCGCGTCGCACTGGAAGTACAAGGAAAGGGGAGTCATCGACGAAAAGAGCAGCAAATACATCTCATGGCTGAGGGATATTGTCCAGGTCCAGAAAGATATGCCGGACGCGCTGGACTTTCTCGAGGCGGTGAAGGGAGAGGTGGTCCCCGAAGTTGTCTATGTCTTTACCCCGAAGGGGGAAATAAAGGAGATGCCGATCGGCTCCACCCCGGTTGATTTTGCGTATGGCATCCATACGCAGGTGGGGCACAAGTGCGTCGGCGCGAAGATCAACGGCAAGATCGTCCCCCTCAAATATAAGTTGAAAAACGGCGACACCATCGAAATCATAACATCGCCGAGCCACGGCCCGAGCAGGGACTGGCTGAAATTCGTTGTGACGCAGAGGGCAAAAAACAGGATAAAGCAGTGGATAAAGACAGAGGAGAGGGCCCAGAGCGTGGAACTCGGCATCAAGCTGCTTGAAACCGAACTGAGAAGGCATAACATGAGCAATGCCCTCATGAAATCCGATGATATCCTCACTGTTGCAAAGGCCCTCGGAATAAATTCCCTTGAAGAGCTGTTTGTGGCCGTGGGGTTCGGCAAGCTCTCTCCCCATCAGGTGGTGAACAGGCTGATGCCGGAGAAGCCGGCGGAAGAGGCCGAGGTCGTCAAGGTAAGGAAAAGAGAGAAGGAGCAGAAGGGCATCAGCATCAAGGGGATAGACAACATCCTGTACCACACCGGGAAATGCTGCTATCCCATCCCCGGAGACAACCTTGTCGGATTCGTCACGATAGGCAAGGGGGTGACGATCCACCGCAGGGATTGCCCGAACCTCGGGAGGCTCGCAGGCGAAGACGCAAGGCTTGTCGATGTCGAATGGCAGTCTTACGGTGATGCGACGGCCAACACAAAGCTTTTTGTCGAGACGATTGACAAGCCCGGTGTCCTCGCGAACCTCAGTGCGCTGATATCTTCCCTGAACATAAATATAAACCATCTCGAGGCGATCTCCACACAGGACAAAAGAGGACATATTACCTTCATCATGGAGGTGAAGGACATCTCGCAGCTGAAAACCCTTATCCAGAAGATAAACCAGATGGAAGGGGTCTTGCGGGTGAAACGGTGAGGGTTGTCCTCAGCGGCGAAAAATTTGATATAATCAAAAAAGTTTTGACATTCACCAAGAAGGAGCAGACATGAAAAAAATTCTCTTAACGCTTACCCTGTTCTCCGTTCTCGCTGTTTCGCCTGCCTTTGGCTTCGGCGGCTGCGAGGAAAATTGCCAGAAGTGCCACTCCCTGAACAAGCAGGAGGTCCAGGAGATATTCACGAAATTGCAGGCCCCTGATGCAAAGGTGACCGATATCAGGATGAGCCCGATCAAAGGCCTCTGGGAGGTCAGCATCGAGGACAAAGGCATGCGGGGGCTCATGTATATCGGTTTTTCGAAGAAATACATTGTGGGCGGGCCGATCTTCGAAATAGAGACCGCATCAAACAAGAGCCAGGAAAGTCTTCAGAAGGCGAATAATGAATCCCCGAAATATGTCGATGCCGCCGCTATCCCTCTCGGCAACGCCCTGCTGCTGGGGCAGAAGGACGCCCGCTATAAAGTGGTTGTCTTTACCGACCCTGACTGCCCCTTCTGCGGAAAGCTGCATGAGGAGTTAAAGAAGGTGGTAGCAGAGAACAAAGAAATTGCCTTTTACCTGAAACTCATGCCGCTGGCCATGCATCCCGATGCGCGCTGGAAGTCAGAGAGCATCCTCTGCAGCAAATCACTCCGGCTGCTTGAAGATAATTTTGAGAAAAAGCCGATCCCCAGGCCTGATTGTGATACAAAGGATGTCGACGAAAACACGGAACTCGCGCAGGCGCTCGGGATAACCGGCACGCCGACCCTGGTCATGCCGGACGGCCAAGTGGTGATCGGCGCAAAAGACGCGGGGACGATCACGGATCTCGTATTACATCCTCCAAAGAAGGAGAAATAAGATGAGATTTGTCAGGATTATTTTGCTGCCCCTTCTCTGTAGTGTATACATTGTCTTCCCCGGGCTCTCCTTTGCAGAGGTGAAACTGTCGCTCAAAAACGGCAGGGAGATTATCGCCGACAGGTGCAGGGACTCCAACGGCAAGCTCCGTTGTGAAAGTACAGGCGGATATTTCGAGGTAGAAAAGAAGGACGTCCGTGATGTAAAGAGCATAACCATAAAACAAAAAAACATATACGAAAATCCCCCCCAGGAAGCAGTCCCTGAGCCCGAAGGCCGGAAAGGGGACGAAGGGAAGGCAGCAGAAGAAAGGGCTTCTGAAAAACAGGGAGGAGAGTTGCTCGTCAGAGGACTGAATCCCGAAGTCGAGAAACGGCTTGACGAGATAAACAAGAGGAAGCTGGAACTCAGTGAGGAACGGGAGAGGCTGAGCAGGGAGAGGGAGCAGCTGCATAAGGATGTAAAAGAGATGGGCATGATACATACAAAGGAGCAATTTGATTCGATAAACAGACGCATTTCAGATGTTGAAGGGCGAATTGACAGGTTTAACGAGGAAGTAAAACAGCTCAACGAGGAAGAGGACAGAATTACAGGAGAATTGAAGAAAGAAAAGTAATATATGTAATCAATTACATATATGGAAAAATGATTACATACATCGTGAAGAGGGCCTGAATAAAAAAGTCGTATTTTCAAATGGTTGTGTAATGGCATCTTTTTTGCTCACTTTTGTTGCGGTAATTGAATTCCGGTTGATTGTTTATCAAGGAGGACACCATGCAGCAGGGGCATTTAGCGAAAAAGGTACTGTGTGCAGCCTTATTTTTAACGTTCTTTATTGCAGGGACGGCTGCAAGGACTGAAGCCGCAGCAATGTCGGATTATTGCGTTACCCCTCCTTTTATTGTCGGTGGAGTGACGCCGAACCTCCTGATGCTGATCGATAATTCCGCGAGTATGTACGATCTCGCATATATCGCAGGATCGACAAGCGCGACATTGCCGACGTACAGCTGCGGCGGCACGGTGGGCGACACCCAGATCTCTTTTTGTTTTGACACCACCTACAACAATTCATATTCGTATGCCGGCTACTTTGATAAAGACAAATACTACCGGTACAATGAAACGCCTGCCGACAACGCTTCCACGCCGGGAAGCAATGATAAATTCACCGAGATTTCTCCTTTCCCCACCACCTGCACCTACGGTTCCGGCACCGGCTATTTATGTGTCAATGTTTCTTCGGGCGCTATAACAGGATTTGCAGCAAGCGGAAGGTTCCTGAACTGGCTTTCCGCCTCTAAGTTTGACGTAGAAAAGAAGATCCTGACCGGCGGGAAATACGATTCCGCAAGCCAGATCCTCAAGAGTGAGTCGAGAGGATGCGTAGGGAAGAGGTTTGTGAAGGTCGTTCCCGGCATACCCCTCACCTTTGCGGTCAGGGGGCCAAACGCCGTGGAGCCTGACTTTACAAACCCCGGGACGCAGGGAGGGGAGAACAGGATAGAGATATATACCGCTGTCAATCCCAATATGGATGACTGCCAGTGCGCCGTGGCAAACTGGACCTCCGGGAATTTCGGTCAGGCACAGACGCTGACCAATGAATGCTTTAATATCGGGACTTCAACTGCCGCGAGACATGAACTGGCGACATTCAACCATACGCAGCAGACCTGCTGGTATCTTGCTGACAATATAAAGAAAGGGGCAACGACCGAGGCCGCGATCTGGCAGGGGGTCAATCTTCAGGATTTAAAGAACGACTGCGCTGCTGCCTATGATGACGCATATACCGTCAAGAATAAGCCGGCGCTTGCTGATATAATACCCAACCCCGGCTATATTACCTCACTTTTTACAAATGTAACGAGCGGCAACTATATATGCACCGGCGCCTCATCGGCAACGCACAATTCAGTCGCCTCTCCGTATGACGTGTTAGGGAACGACACCACTGGCTTTCTCGGCCGCTGCCTTAACGCGTTTGGTGTCAGTCCCTCGGGGCTTGCTACGAACTGGTTTGCTGACGATACCTGCTTTAAGAGAGAGATGCTCCACTACTGCTTCGGCTCGCAGGTAGCAGGGGTTACCGATCCGTCGGAAGGGGCAGCCGACAGCTCCCAGACAGGAAACGTGCCGGCGATTGTGATGGATTCGAGCGTGAGGTCGCTGGGGAACCCTGCAGGGACGTTTTTTGCGCGGGTGGGGGTGTCAAGCCCTCCTGCCGGCCTGATCAACACGTTTGGCAGCCAGATACGGTTCGGCGCGATGAGCTTCAATGTCGACGGCTCGAAGACGGAATGCAACCCGGGTGGTGTATCAGGGTCGAACATCAAGTGCGCGGCATACTGTTCGACGACCACCTCGAGGGTCTGTTCTTCCAGCGCGGACTGCCCCGGCGGAGAGACCTGCAATCTGATCCCCAAGACAGACGGCGGGAAGATCCTCTCCTATATCGGCGATTCCCTGGGAGACCATTCCTCCGGCCTCATAAACACCATCGACAATATAACCGCTTCCTCCTGGACGCCTTTTGCGGAGGCGTTCTACAGCGCCATAGGGTATTATGCGAGGACAAACGACTACAGTGTATCAACGGGGACAAGCAGGGATTTCCGCAGTCAGACAGATGATTATCAGCTGGACAGGAACCCTTCGCAATACAGGTGTCAGCGGAATAACATCCTTCTGATCACTGACGGTGCCTCGACCGCAGACGTGTCGACAACGCCGAACTATGTCGCCTCTCTCTATCATCCTTCATATTTGGGCTATGAGACCGGATACGACTCGACAAACACCTGCCCGGACTTCGCCGGAAGCAGGAGCCTGGACGATCTGGCATGGATCGCAAAGAACCGCGATATCAAGACCTTCAGCACGTCCACCGCGAGCACGGCCGCACCTGCGAGCGCCAGCGAGGCGATTGATACCTATGTGGTATACAGCGGGCCGCTGACGAGCGCCCAGCCCGGGCAGTGCAATCCCAAGACGCTCATGGATGCGACGGCCTCCGCCGGAGGGACAAATGCCGCGCTGACCGCCTCAGACCCTGCCCAACTGGAAGCGGCCATACGATCTGCGTTC
>JAOUFP010000393.1 GCA_029858145.1 Nitrospirota bacterium
GGGATAGCCGATTATTTTAAGCCGGTCAAGTCAATGACCGTTGAAGAAGTTAGGGAATTCTTAAAAAACAGAGATATCGATGAGTATAATCTTGTGGACGTGCGTCAGCCGAAAGAGTACGAGAGAGGCCATATCCCCGGTGCGCGCCTTATCCCGGTGGGAGAACTCCGTAACCATATCAAAGAACTCGATCCGAATAAGCCCACTATAACATATTGAGGCTCGGGTGTTCGCAGCCGTGCTGCTGCGTCGGTACTGGCAGGGGAAGGGGTTGAGAACGTTTATAGCATGGAGGGAGGCATTCGCGCGTGGGAAGGACTTATGGCTGAGGGGGCTCCGGAGGCAGGAATGGCCTATTTTACTGCCGGCGACAAACCGGAGGAGTTCATAGCGCTTGCCTGGGTGCTGGAGGAAGGATCGAGAAGGTTTTATTCGGAGATTCCTGCTCTGGTGGACGATGATGAGGTGAAGCGGCTGTTTCAAAGGCTCACTACGGCTGAAGAGCATCACAAAGCCGCGCTCGTTCGACTCTACAGGACATTCTCAGGACAGGAACCCGGACAGGACTTTCCCGGTTCAGTTGTTGATATCAGCCCTATTGACGATGTCATGGAGGGCGGGATGAGGGTGAGCGAGGCGCTCGAATGGGTGAAAGATAAGAGCTTTGAGGCTGTTTTTGAACTCGCCATCGCGCTTGAGACGAACGCTTTTGACCTTTATATCAGAATGAGCCGGAATATGAAGGACGACAAGTCCCGGCAGGTATTTGATCAGCTTTCAAGAGAAGAAAAAAAGCATCTTGAGTTGCTTGCCGGCCTTTTTGAGAAGAAATATTAACCCGAATATGCAATAATAGGCCAGTTTTGCCTGTCTTTTGATCCAGTCAACCGCATTTACTGCTATAGCTGAATATATTCCCTAGCGAGCGAGGGATAGAGACCGGGATTGAAAAGGATATTAGTCATGAAATAACACTCATGCGTGCAGTAACATTTTTTATTCCTGATTGAATCAATGATTTTTTTTGCACTATCCGACTGCGATACCTTCCTCATATCGTAATTATAGTCCCTTACATTGCCGAAAGATTCCGTAAGGATCTCGCAGGGATAGACATCCCCTGTTTCCGAGAGGACAAGATTCAGTCTTCCCGCGTAGCAGGGGATGATGCTCTTCTGTTCTTCGGAGACCCGGAAGATGAGACGCCTCTGGAGGATATCCTGTGCCGCCTTTATTTTTGCGCCTTTGAATCTGTAGACACTTGCGATCCTGGCCTTCAGGTTGTTTTCAAGCCGTTCTGTCGCGTGGAGATATTTCCTGTAATCGATGTCTTTAAAGCTCCTGTCCGACAGGTTCCCGCGCACCATCGAGATGGTGTGGGTCTTTATGCTTTCCATGCCGTTTACATAGTCTATTATTTCATCCATCTTATCCTGGTTTTCCGAACAAAAAACCGTGTTGATACCAAGTTCAAAATTCGGATAGATGTCGAGAAGCCCCTTGAGCAGGTGATAGGTCGCCATCGTTTTTTCAAAACTGCCGGGTGTGTTTCTCAGTACGTCGTGATCGTTACGGAGTCCGTCCATGGAAAGCTTGACGGCTATGACACTCTTGCCGCATTGTCTGAGAATCTGTTCAGTCCTCTCTTTAATGAGTTCGGGAAGCAGGCCGTTTGTCGGGAAGAGCATGATCGCAGGTTTGTTGTTACGGTAGAAAATTCTGCTGATGTCGACGAGGTCCTCCCTGAGGAATATTTCGCCTCCTGAAAAGGCCAGCCAGAGAAGAGTGCCCACAGATCCGGAAATCTTCTCTATTTCATCCGAGGACAGTTCAGAAGCGGGATGAGGGGTGTCCTCATCTGCCCTCAGATAAAAACAGAAGGGGCATTTCGCATTGCATCTTCTGGTTAAGAAGAACGTGAGATGGATTGGTCTCTTTTTCCGGAAAATGGAATCCGCATGTCTGAATGGCGAATACATTAAGTCCTGCTTTTCTCCTGCCTGGGACTTTTATAGTATTGTACCATCCCGGTAAGAGATCCCGCCCCCACGGCCAGAGGATAGATCAGAAAATAATAAAGCGAAGCGGTCATCGCGAAAAAAGTGCCTTTTGCACGGTGGAAAGCACCGATCAGGTTTTTGTTCAGGTAAATGTTGAAGGCTGATACCGGTATCGGCAAGATGATAAAAATGCCTGCTTGAAAGAATGCATACAGCAGAAAAGAAAGCATAATCAAAAAATGGGAAAGGACGTTGACTTTCAGTTCTATAGACGCTGTCCCCGAGTCTGTCAGCACATCCTTCTGCCCCAGAGAATACATCGTCCAGTAACGTGATTTCCTGAAGGCATTTCTGAGTGACCTCCAAAAGGTGAAATTGAAAATGTGCCTGACCAGTATATCAGGCTCCATGAGAAGCTTATATCCCAGTCTGCGGAGTCTGTGGCTGAATTCGACATCTTCGATAATCGGGAGAAACTGTTCGGGAAATCCGCCGCTTTTATCGAAATCTCTTTTTTCTATTGCCATGGCATGACTTGCGATGTAATCAGGTTCTTTCCTTTTCAATTCAGAGTAATTAATAAAGACAGACTGGAACGCGCTGAAAAAACTGTTGTCGTGCGGAAGCTGCGTGTAACTTCCTCCCACAACAACACCGTCCCGTCCGGCAAAGGCTTTTTGAACAAGGGACAGCGTATCTTTCGCCACAATGCAGTCGGCGTCAATAAAGAATATGATCTCTCCCGTGCTTTCCCGTGCTCCGGCGTTTCTCGCCCTTGATGACCCGGCGTGCCTGTCGAATCGTATCAGTCTGCAGGGGAAGCGCATGATGAGATCGACAGAGTTGTCCGACGAGGCGTCATCAACGACAATGACCTCATAGCGGTCATATGAGGAAGACAGCACTGCTTCAAGGCATTTCCCGATTGTTTTGCTGCCGTTATAGTTCGGAATGACGACTGAAACGAATTTATTCATTTGCATGTATTATGGAATAAAAGG
>JAOUFP010000394.1 GCA_029858145.1 Nitrospirota bacterium
CGACAGTTACCGAGTCGCCGGTATGGATAAGAACGGTCGCATCGGGTACGCCGGTGACACAGGGAAGCCCGTATTCCCTTGCGATAATGGCGCCGTGTATGAGCATCCCTCCCCTCCGCTCAACAATTCCCGCTGCCAGGGGAACAACAAAGGTAATCGACGGGTCGATTGCATCACAGACAAGAATCTCCCCTGCCCTGAAGTTCAAGAGGTCCGGTTCACCCGAGACAACCCTCGCCGTGCCGCGGCCGAGCCCCGGGCCTGCGGGCTGGCCTGTGATCTGCCGCGCCCTGGACGAGTAACCGCCCATGGTCATCTCCTTCTTCGCCGGAGCGTCGGGTTGGGTATCAGGTGCCCGCATGCTTTCGATCGCCTTTCTGACCTCGGCATTCATGCTGTCTCCGTCGTTTCCATGGCATCGCATATATTCCTCTATGGCCCTCATCACCTGTCCCCTGATTTTGCCGAGATAGATATTGTCGTTGTCCCTCATCTGATAGCTTGCCCGGCCGAGGTCAAGAAGTTCGCGGGCATAGGGACGTTCTGCTTCGGGAAAGCGTGAAAGGAAGGCCCCGGTAAGTACATTGAGGTCCTTCGCCTGCGCGCGTCTTCCCGCAGCCGGGGCAGAGGAGAGCGCGAGGATAAAATCCGCGATGGCATCAGGTCCGCTGACGCACTGTCCCGCACCGCAGAAAAGGTCGCCGAACCTCTCTGTAAATTGCACCAGAAGGCTGCCGAACTTCCCGCTGTATACACGATTTCTCAGATTTTGGGCGATGAGAGGATCGTTCCTCACCGCTGCCGCCATCTCTTCGAGCATCCTGTTCCGCTCTGTCGCCTCCATCTCAGTCGAGGCGAGGAGATCAATGAACTCATAGGGGTCTGAGGGTCGTACGGCGTCATTGTATGCGATGCCGAAAAGCCGGATGCCGTGAGCAAATGGTATCAGGTCCTTCCAGTAGACCTCGACCCAGTGGTTGTAGATATGAACCCGCTTTATGACCTCAGCCGCGAGTTCCTCCTCTGTGAATCCTTTGAAATCGGCCGCAGACAACCCGTCTGCCGCGGAAATCATGGCGGGAACAATCTCCTGTTCTATTTTTTTTCTGAGCATCCGCAGATTTTCAAAACTCCGCCGCAGGCTGAGATACCAGTGCCGCTTGTCCCCTGTTTCTTCATGGCCTCCGCCGGTAATCGGCCGGGCTTGCAGCACGAACACTTCGTCGTCCCGGATAGTCCACTCCATATCCTGGGGTGCCCTGAACACCTCTTCCGCCATGCTCAGGAGCTCGTAAATCCGGCGGATGTCCTTTTCATGAAGGGGAGGTTCTTTTTTTATTCCGGGAGATAAAGGCTGAACCGCGACCCCCTTCCGCAGCGGCATCACGGCGTTTTCCCGCCGGACAGGCATGTGGGAGATGATCCTGCCCGTACTCCGGTCAAGGAGCCACCGGTCGGGTTCGACGGTGCCGTCCACAAGGCCCTGATTGAGCCCATACACCGCCTCGATGACCGCCTGGGAAGCGTTGTTCGGGTTCCTGCCGAAGGCCACTCCTGAGCGCTCGCCTCTGATGATCTCCTGGACAATTACCGCCATGGCACTTTTCCTCACATCGAGCCCCAGCTCCTGGCGGTAAAGGAGCGCGGCATCGGACCAGAGTGACGCCCAGACGAGCCGTATGGCATCGATGACGGATTCAACCCCGCTTATATTGACATAAGACTCGTGAAGGCCGGCAAATGAAGCTCTCTGCGTATCTTCTTCAGGGGCTGATGATCTCACAACGACCGCGTGGCCGCCAAATGTTTCCTGCAGGGTTTTGCTCAGCGCAGCATGCAGACCGCCGGGAAGAGGCGTACCGAGGAACATATTCCGTATCCTGAGCGACGCATCCCAGATTTCTTCCCAACGCATATCTGCAAAACTCTTCCGGTTCAGCTCCAGCGTGATACGGTCGCCGAGTCCTGTTTCGTCCATATACTGCCGGTATGCCATGACCGTTACCGAAACCGCGAAGGGGACCCCGATGCCCATTCCTGCCATCCTTGCAAGGGCCGAACATTTCCCTCCGACCAACGGCAGTTCTGCCCCAGTGATCCTGTCGAGAGGAATGACGAGCTTCATTCCCTTATCTGCAGCTCCTGCACATTCTGGAATTGCCTTACGTGAAGATACCTGTCAACCTTCACCTTCAGAAGAGCGCATGTCGGGGATGCCACGAACTCCCGGAGCGCGGGATGCCTCGCGGTATACAGGGTGATGCATGCTTCCTTCTCATGATCAGCCACTTCTGAGGCAACCCCCAGCGCGGTTAACGCTTCCGCCTCACCAAAATCAGAGGGCTGGTTCGTCCTGCTGTCTATGACAAGCGCTACCCGGGACTCGGAAATGATGTTCGCGTATTTTCGGGTAGCCCGGGTCGTGGCAAAGATCAGGTCCCTGAGATCAGCGGTAGCCGCGAATGCGACGAGGCTTCCGTAAGGTGCGCCTTCCTTCTGCGTTGAAAGCACCGCAAGTCTTTGAGAATCGAGGAGTGCCCTGATAGTCTTGGTCAGCTGAAAGATATCCTGCATCCGTCCTCCTTGCCTCAATTGTACTACAGAAAGGACTCATACGGCAGAGTGCGGATACCTGTCCTCTTTGCCGGAGCAATTGCACCTGCAATAAGGAAATATAATTACTTTCCCCCCTTTCTCTAGGAAAAGATACCCCTTTGACTAGGAACTCCTTCCAATTGTTAAGACGCTTGGAATGCGTTAAGCTAGAATCAAGATAACAAGAGAATAAAAACATAAAGGAGGAGACGACAATGTTAAAGCATACCGGAGGAGACAGAATAGGAAAAGGGACATACTGGAACCTGAAGAACGGGGAAAGAATAGATATCACAGACGAAGGGACGCTTCCGGGCAACGGCAAGACCACGTTTTACCGTATGCCCGCAGCAGCGGTGATAGTGGCAGCGCCTGCACTGGGGCTTCTGTATGCGGCGTTTCT
>JAOUFP010000029.1 GCA_029858145.1 Nitrospirota bacterium
ATAAGCGCGTAAAGGGATTCGAGTTCCCTGTCGACGATAAAGTCGTAATACCTGAGTTCGAGGAGTTGCGCGTTGGCAAACTCGAGTATGTCAGCGATATCAGGCTCTCCCGTTGGCTCGATGATGAGGGCGCTGTCCCAGCTCAAAACAGTGCAGTCATTTTGATAATATGAAAAAGTAAGCGCCGAGATTTCATCCCTGACCTTATCGGAAAGCGGCCTGTCTTCATAAAGCAACAACTTTGCTATGTCGTAATGCAGAAAAAGGTCATCGACGCCTGTTTCAGGGCCGAGGGTCTCTATGAAGAAAACCGTATAATCTTCTTCGAAAAGACTGAGATTGTAGCCGATAAGCGAGTCTCCTAATATATCGACGGCGTGTTTGAGCTGATTGCGGCATTCATTTTCTATTTCGTCGGTATTCTTTAATGCCAAAGTGAGTTTTTTGAACTCACTGAAATCCATGTCGTTTGCAGGGATTTCGAGCATGATGCTGAGAACCCCGAAATCGTAAGCCCTGACATAAACATTGATGTTCAGTTGTCTTCCGGAAAGTTCTTTTTCGAGTGTCTGCAGCTGGAAGGATACAGGTGGATTGGTAAATTCAAAGGCCTTGCTGAAAGGTTTTCTTTTTATCCTGAGACGTTTGGTCTCTTTTTTGATCTTTTCCTCGACCTTTCCGAGATCTATTTCGAAAGCTGCATCATACAGCCTGTATGTGAGTATCTTTCCTTTTTTTATGTATGGTATCATCGCAGGCTTTCTATCCCCGTAAAGTTCATTATTTTCGGAATCCGTAAACAGGTCCGGATTATATTGTCCTATATTACCAGAAGTAGGGCAATAACAGTTTGACTAGAACCTATCTCAAAATCAAAAGTTTTTGTCATTTGCCCTTTTTTGTCATTCCCGTGCAGACGGGAATCCAGTGTTTTCAAGGTGTTCCGGATACCCGCCTTCGCGGGTATGACAGCCTTTTCAGAAACGACCGGTTTTGAGATAGGTTCTAATATTGCGGGAAATATTTTGTGACAGATATCACATGCATTCGGCGGTGGAAAGGTTAAAATGACGATAAACCGGGTAATAATTATTTATTTCATATTTAGACTCGTGAAACGTTGAAAAATATGGTTCTCTCATTCTTTTTTGGAATGCTTCAGTGAATAAGAGAAACTTTTTGGCTGCAATGAGGTTTATTGTTATAACGATGTGTAATTATTTTTCGGCAGAATGGTGAAATTTTAAAAATTTTTGGAGGTGTCATGAAAAAGAGTGTTTTTGCTTTAATGATTGTTGCGCTGGTATTTATTGTTTCCTCTCTGTTGCCTCAGCCTGCTTTTTCCGAAGTTAATGTGAATGTGGGGATAAATATTCCTTTGCCTGCCTTTGTATTTAAGGCGCCGCCGCCGGTTGTTGTCATCCCCGGGACGTACGCGTATGCAGTCCCTGATGTTGATATCGACATTGTCTTTTATCAGGGCTACTGGTATCGTCCGCACAGGGACTACTGGTACCGGTCATCCAGTTATAACGGTCCATGGGAACATATAGTCCGCAATCGTGTCCCTGCGACTCTCTATAAACTGCCTCCTGATTACCGGCATGTGCCGCCGGGCCATCAGCGTATCCCATATGGACAGATGAAGAAGAACTGGAAGAATTGGGAAAGGGAAAAATACTGGAACAAGCATGCGTATAAGCATGAAGAAAGGCACGAGCATAAAGAAGACAGCTATTCGCGGCATAAAGAGGAAAAAAGGGAGCACAAAAAAGGCGGTAGAGGGGGACATGGCCGCGATTAAGAGTCACCCTTCATTTTGAGAAGCGAATTTTGACGGATAATAGCGGTAAACCGGATGCAGCAGCAAATACTGCATCCGGTTTTTTCTGTCTGCATCAAAGCGAATGGTTTATTACACCTTTACACGGTAAACGGCTCATTTCTAGATATCCTTAAGACCGTGTTGGCGATTCAGGTTCTGAGCTGACTTTAACCAACAGCTATCTTTTGTCTGCGCTGTATTTGCCGGGGCCTATCAGGATAAGACTGAGAAAGAGTATCCCGTCTTCGATCGCGTGAGAAGCCCCCTTTAGCCCGTCTCCCTTTCCAAGATGCATGGCTGCTGCGACCGCCATGGTACCCGCGAGCAGAATACAGAAGGGTCTGAAAAAGAGGCCGAGGATAAGACAGATGCCTCCTGCAAATTCTGTTAACGCCGCTGCAAATCCCCATAGTGCCGGCATAAAATCAACACCGACAAATTTCATCGCGCCGCCGAGTTTTTTCCAGGCGTCCGGTCCTCCGAGGAGCTTCGGGTAACCGTGAAAGAGAAACATGCCGCCGATTCCTAATCTGAGCAGGAGAAGACCTGCATCACTGTATTTGCTGAGAAATTTCAATGTCATATCAAACCTCGCTAAGGTATTGGGATATGAGATTGTACAAAAATAGCGTGAATAAGTTAACAGGAATCCTTTCCGGAAAACATCTGTCTGTATCTTCTTTTTAAAGTATATGGTACATTTCCCCAGTGGTATGCCTGCTGTATTTTCTGCGCAGACCATAAAAAAAGATACGGGAGGCAGCCATGAACAACCGTTTGAACGAGATATTGGAAGAGATAAGAGAGCTGGAAAAGAGCGTACAGGATGAGATGAAACGGAGGCAGGAAGAACTTCGGTACAAGATCAGGAAAGGCAAAGTCATCTTCGATGAAGAGTTCCTCCAGATACAGGGAAAATATTCATTTCCTATTGTCAGGTATGTGCTCGGGGCCCGGCTCACCGTCCTTCTTACAGCGCCTGTGATATATGCGATGTTCCTTCCCGCTGTTTTTATGGATTTTGGAATCTCTGTTTATCAGATGATCTGTTTCCGGGTTTACGGCATCCCGAAGGTCAGGCGGGATGTGCATTTTTTTTTCGACCAACATTATCTGAAATACCTCAATAGCATCGAAAAGATGAACTGTATCTTTTGCAGCTACTTCAACGGTCTGGCATCATACATCAGCGAGATCGCGGCGAGGACCGAGCAGTACTGGTGTCCTATCAAGCATGCATCTGGCAGCTCCAAGAGGCATTCCCGGTATCATCACTTTGTTGATTACGGTGACGCGGAAGCCTACAGGTTAAGGCTTGCAGAGATACGCAACAAATATGATGACCTGGAATGAAAACAATGTGTTCCTGCACGTTGCCGTCCATGATGTGATACTTCATCGAACGCGGAAAATATTCGGGACGTGCTCTGCCTGAGAGCAGATATCCTCCAGGGACTGACGGTGTGGCAACGAGGTCTCCGGTGGTTTTACCTGATTGGAGGTACAACTGTAACGCCTCTCTAAATCTTCATGCTGAGGAGTATTTGCCGGTACTCATCCAACTTTTCAGTCCATCTGCAAAGTGTTTCATGCGCATCAATCCAGGTGGTGTAATCTTCGTTGTTGCCGTTAAGTTTTCCGCTCCTGAAATCTCCAATAAATTTTTCTGTGCTCAGTCTGTATTTTTCTTCCATCGCAGCGAGCGTTTTCTCCGCTTTTCTGATTATCCTGCGGCATACGTCTATCTCCCTCGACAGTGAAATCCCGTATTCATCAGTGTGCATTCTGTATCCTTTGAATTTTATTTCGGATCTGGGAAGACGAACGTCTTCCCAGATCCAATTGTAGAAAATCCTTCCGTTAATGTCCTGCCGGAAAGAAGGTGTAGCTTATCCAGACAAGGATTCCGAGCAGTGCTGTGCCAAGTATGAGGCTGTAGCTTATAAGCTTTTTCTCAACGGGAAGCAGCTCCTCATACTCCATCTTTTTTAATTCCTCAGCCAGTTTCGGTTCATCAGGCATACATACCTCCTCATCATATCGTTATTATTTTATTATCCTGTGATTACTGGCGGCTTTACTCCGTGGAAGAATATCCAGGAGATGATCAATCCAATCCAGATAATGAAGCCGAAGAGGCAAAGCACGTATACTGCCGCCAGCTTGCCTATACCTTCCTCCCAGAGCTTCTTGAAGTTTGAGACTACGCCTATGGTAAAAAACGTAAGGACAAAGAACATCACCCTGAAAGAGTTGCTGCCGCTGGTCGATGTCTTTGCATTCGCAAGGGTCGTCTTTGGACCCTTGATCTCTTCGGACAAAGATTTCATCCTCTCCTTGCCAGAGGTGATCTTTTCATTTAAAGCTGCCAGCGCTGCCGGATCTGTCACCGAAGGGAGTTGTTTTTCCGTAAGCGCAATTTCATCTTTTATGGTGTTTATCTCTTTTTCAACAGGACCGATTGCCTTGCTGGCTGGCAAACAGATCATCAGCAACAGCAGGAATGTCACTGCATATCCCAGGACAAATTTCGGGAATCTGTTCCATATTTCTCCCGCGCCGACCTTTTCGCCGGTCTTGCACTCAATCTTCGCGCACCAGATATAGGCAAGGATAAAGGCCCAGACTCCAATAAAGATATCGATAAAAAGCTTCACCGTCGTTGCGGTCATGGTAATCCATCCGTCTTTATAATTGACGCCGTCCATGGACATGGCCTTAGCGCGTATAAGGGCGTCGGTCACCGCACCGCTTGCGACAGCCGCACCGTCAGTCTTCACGGCAAGGCCCATCCACGCGCCCGCCACCAAGGGCTCTTTCCACAGGGCAGTCTGCGCCATGAAGGGAAGAACGATCAGTTCTATGACGGCAAAGATAACAACCAGAGAGGATACCATGATGGGAACTATCGGCCTTGCCCGGATAGCGCCGCCCGTCGCTATGGCGGCCGATACCCCGCATATGGATATACCCGATGCAAGAGGGGCTGCCCATTCCCTGCTGAACTTGAAGTATTTTCTTGCAATGAAGTATACAAGCGCCCAATAGATGAGATAGGCCTCGACAATGGCACAGAGGCCTCTGAACATAACAGCAGTGGCGAGCCCCAGTGACTCGGCAGCCTTCACGCCGAGCAGGCCTCCCATGAGAACAATCGCGGTCTTGATATACAGCTCCGGACGAATCGCCTCTTTCAGCTTATCAGCAAGTTTCGGGAAGAAGTTTCCCACGGCAAGGCCTGCTATGAGAGCTACGATAAACCCTGCCTCTCCGGTCAGCTTCAGTGACCATGGTACGCCGGCTTTTTTGGCGTCTGTTGCAGCGATATACGCGTAATGGCCGATGAGCCAGCACGCATAACTTATCCAGAATACGATGGTAAAGCTCAGGATGAACTTTCCGACATTCGCCCGGAGGGCTGCTGCGCCGACAGTCATGACTAATGTCATGAAAAGATACGTTAAAACCAGTGACATGAAACCGGAAATGCCCTTTTTCTCATACATATCTCCGACCTTGAGCGCTGCGGTGTCCTCTTTTACCGTAATCTCTTCTGTCTTGCCGTCCGCCTTTTTTAACGTCAGCTTACTGCCGTCGATCTTTGTAATTTCGCCTGTTACAGACACATACGTTTTTGATACCGGCGACATGGCTTTGGAAATATCCGTCCATTCCTTTGTCGCGATGCCCCATCCAAGGATATCCCCTCCCGCGAATGCCAGAAGGGAAAGGATAAAGATGAAGGCGCCCAGCCATAAAGACAGCCAGTCTTCACTTATTCCCTGCCTCTTTTCTTCCATGAAATGCACCTCCCCATTACAGGAACTACATGTTGGTAATAATCCTGTTGGAAAAAACAGAACCTATCTGCGTATGTGGATACGTCAAAGAAATGATACTATCTCACCTCCCCCCATTTGCAGAGATGTAATAGTTCAGAAGTTGCTAAATCATTTCATATCGTGAATGGGCTGGTCAACTTCAAACTTAAATTATAAAGACAGCTATCAAACATGCGTTGACATTAAACTGGGATGTTTTGGGGAGCATCTTTGACTGTCAATGTAATCCCTGATCTTTATTGAAATAAACATGCGAAACCGGTAACGTAAGATAAAGGCTTTTTGCGGCATTATTTCAGATATATGCAGGGAGGAAGAGCGATGAAGGAAAGTTTTGTTCTGGTGTGTTTGGTCGTCCTGTTGGCGGGGTGTTCTCAGGTTAAAGAAGAGGTAAAGACTGGTGAAGGCGCGTTTGCAGACCGGCATATGAAAAACGTCACGCAGCTCACCTTCGATGGCGACAACGGCGAGGCATACTTCAGCTGGGACGGCAGGAAGTTCATCTACCAGTCGAACAGGGACGGATATGCCTGCGACAAGATCTGGATGATGAATATCGACGGCAGTGAAAAAAAGATGGTCAGCCCTGACCATGGCGCGCACACCTGTTCGTTCTTTTTTCCGGACAATAAAACGATTGTCTTTGCCTCGACGAGTCATCTTCCCGGAGCGTGCCCTCCGAAAACCGGGCTTCCGGGCGGTTATGTCTGGCCTCTTTATCCGTATGACATCTTCCTGACAAATGCCGACGGGACCGGCCTCAGGAAGATAACGGACAACCCGAAGTATGACGCGGAGCCTGTCGTATCTTCCGACGGCGGTCGTATTGTTTTCGGTTCGCAGAGAGAAGGAGATTTCGATATCTATATCATGAATTCCGACGGCTCCGGGGTGAAGCGGCTTACCGACAGAGTCGGATACGACGGCGGTCCGTGGTTTTCTCCGGACGGAAAGAAGATAGCATGGAGGGCATGGTATCCGGAGAACGAAGAAGAAAAAGCGATGTGGAAAGACTGCATGGAGAAGGACTACATCATTGCGGTTCCGCTGGACATATGGGTCATGGACTCGGACGGTGCAAACAAGGTGAGACTCACCGATAATGGCGCGACAAACTGGGCTCCCTCATGGCATCCTGACGGGAAACGCATCATCTTTTCGAGCAATATGGATGACTGGCACGAAGACATCAAAAAGTTCGGGCATAACTTCGAGCTGTACATGATCAACATCGACGGAACCGGCCTGGAGCGTATCACCTATAACAATACCTTCGACAGTTTCCCCATGTTTTCACCTGACGGAAAGAAGCTCGCTTTCGGTGCAAACAGAAATCCGCAAAAACCGCGTGCTACTGACATATTTATCGCAGACTGGGATGAATGAGTATGGAGGTAAGAGACGAATGAAACGGATCTGCGGTGTAATCGTCCTGTGTCTCTCATTGTTCGCATTCCCGGCTGAACTGCCTGCAGGAGAGACGACAGGGACAGCCGGGACAGTCAGCCATGATCTGAAGATCGTGCTTGTCCCCGGTGAACACCGCTTCTGGGCGAAAGATACGATAACAGTCCCTGACCGCTTTCAGGGCGAGTTTCACTTTCTTCTGCACAGGGGACTCGAACCGTCGTCACCGACGCCCGGCGTAAGTATCAGCAGGGAAGCGGATGAACAAGGCAAAAACATTTATGAATCATTCAGGGTAGCGCTTCCTGCCGGACAGAACGTTTTTGAGATCGCATACGAGGGAACTATTTACCATCCTGTCGAGGCCCTCGGAAAAGAGCAGGCAAGAGGGGTCAGGCAGACGCCGGGCATTATTTCAGAGGAGGGGGTATATCTTGCCGGCAGTTCCTTCTGGTATCCGTTTCTGGAGACATCGCTGGTGTCTTTTACCCTTGAGGTGGAGCTGCCTCAAGGGTGGGAGGCCGTAAGCCAGGGTGAGCGCACGGAGCATCTTAAAAAGGGGGACAGGACCCTTGTCCGTTGGGAATCGCCTGAACCCCAGGATGAGATATACCTCGTGGCTGCCCGCTTTACTGAATATGAGAGGCCCGCCGGTCATGTTTCGGCCATGGCGTTCCTTCGCTTGCCGGACGAGGGCCTGGCGAACAAATATCTCGAGGCAACAGCAAGGTATATCACGATGTACGGGAAACTCATCGGGCCGTATCCGTATAAAAAATTCGCCCTTGTGGAGAATTTCTGGGAGACCGGCTACGGCATGCCGTCTTTTACCCTGCTTGGACCCACGGTCATCCGTCTTCCGTTCATCATAAATTCTTCCTATCCCCACGAAATACTCCATAACTGGTGGGGCAACAGTGTTTTTCCTGAATACAGCTCGGGCAACTGGTCGGAAGGGCTGACCGCGTATCTCTCAGACCATCTCATCAGGGAACAGCAGGGGAGTGCTGCGGAGTACCGTCAGACAACCCTCCAGAAATACACGGATTATGTACGCAGTGAAAAGGAATTTCCGCTTTCCGGTTTCCGGTCCCGCCACAGCACTTCTTCAGAGGCGGTGGGATACGGCAAGTCTCTGATGTTTTTTCATATGCTCAGACTTGAACTTGGCGACAAGATATTTATTGATGGGCTTCACGACTTTTACCGCAGGAATAAATTCAGATTTGCCTCCTTCAACGACATCAGGAAGAGTTTTGCGTCAGTTTCAGGAAAGGAACTTACTGCTGAATTCGATCAGTGGGTAGGGCGCACGGGCGCGCCAAAGATACAATTAGTCAGCGCGAAAACAGAAAAGGAAGGAGACGGCTACGTGCTTGAATTAGCAATTGGACAGGATCAGGCTGACGACGGGTATCTTTTGCAGATACCTCTTGCCGTCACGATGGAAGGAGAGGTTAGGGCATGGCAGACTGTAGCAAAAATGGATCAGAAGCGTATCGACCTGCATTTTCATCTGCCTTCAAGGCCGGTGAGGGTTGATCTCGATCCTGAGTTCGATCTGTTTCGCAGGCTCGACCTTGGCGAGATCCCGCCGGCGATTTCACAGGCACTGGGGGCCAAAAAAATGCTGGTGATTCTTCCATCATCGGCAGACGATACAATGCTGCAGGCCTACCGGAATTTCTCGTCTCTGCTGGCGGGATCCGGCCCCGACGAGGTAGAGGTAATGCTGGATACCGGAATAAAGGAGTTTCCTTCTGACCGTTCGGTCACAGTCTTGGGCTGGGAGAACCGGTTTATTGATAAGGTGACAACAGCTTTGGCCGGGTATGACGTGAAGGTCGCGCAGAAGAGCGTTCTTATCGGCAGTTCGGAAATCTCGGGTGAAAATAACTCTGTTGTGCTCACCGGACGGAACCCAAAAAACAGGGAGATGGCGGTCATGTTCATCGGAGCGGGGCCAGCCGGGGCCCTTCCCGGACTCGGACGGAAACTCCCCCACTACCATAAATACAGCTATCTGGTGTTTGAAGGGGGTGAGCCTGTCAATGTCAACAAGGGACGCTGGCCTGTACTCGATTCCCCGATGACCGCGGTTATCCCCTTCGAAGGCGGCACGCTTCCGAAGGTGGAGATGGGAGGACTTGCCGCCCGGGGACCTCTTGCAGCCCTCCCTCCGGCATTCTCGAAGGAAAGGATGACCGGAACAATCGGTCATCTCGCGAAGCCGGAATTTGCCGGAAGAGGCCTCGGCACTGAGGGACTTGACCGCGCAGCCGGCTATATCGCGGAAAGATTTAGAGAGGCAGGGCTTGAGCCGGCTGGGGATGAAAAAGAGGGTTATTTTCAGACATGGGAAGAGGATGTCGAAGGTCTTGGGCAGGCGGTAAGGATGACCAATGTCATTGGCGTGATTCCCGGGAAGAACCCTGAGTTCGCCGGACAGAGCTTAGTAATCGGGGCGCACTACGACCACCTTGGCCTGGGCTGGCCTGATGTCAGAGGAAATAATAGCGGGAGGGTCCATCCGGGGTCTGATGACAACGCCAGCGGGGTGGCGCTGCTCATCGAACTGGCAGGGGAGCTGAGAAAAAACCTCGTCCCCGAACGAAGCATCATATTCGTGGCATTCACCGGAGAAGAGGCCGGAAAGAGAGGCTCACAATACTATGTCGCGCAACAGAAGCAGTATCCCGTCGAGAAGTGTATCGGCATGCTGAACCTCGATACCGTCGGCCGGCTTGGAAAGAAAAAACTGCTGGTCCTCGGCGCCGGTTCAGCACGTGAGTGGATCCATATCTTCAGGGGGGCATCGTATGTCACCGGAGTCGAGACTGAGATGGTTTCTGAAGAACTCGATTCAAGCGACCAGATAAGCTTTGAGGCTGTGGGTATCCCTGCCGTGCAGCTGTTTACGGGGCCTCAACCCGATTATCATCGGCCGTCTGATAGTGCTGACAAGATCGATGGGGAAGGGCTCGAAAAAGTCGCTGCGGTTGCAAAAGAGGTTATCGAATATCTGGCAGGCAGGGAAGAGGCGTTAACGGGGGCGGTCAAAAAGAACGGAAGAACAGATTCCTCTCAGAAACAAGAACGGAAGGTCAGCCTCGGCACGATTCCTGATTATACATTCAGCGGCAGGGGATGCCGTATTTCAGGTGTTATGCCTGACACCCCGGCAGAGGCCTGCGGGTTGATTGAGGGTGATGTGATCATCCGGATAAACTCCGCAGCGGTAGGCAGTCTGAAGGAGTATTCCGATGTTCTCAAATCACTCAGTCCCGGAGCCACAATTACAATCACTTTTTTGAGGGACGGAAAAGAGATGGCGGTTGAGGCAGTAGTGAGGGCGAAATAGAGAGAAGCGTTCCCGGATCAAAGAATAACTGCTGAAGGGTACATTATTTTTTCCTGGGCTGTTTTTCCCTGCAGGGCAGGTTCTTGTAAACCAGCGTTTTCTTTCGCTTGCAGTATAATGCGATAAACGTCCTGCAACTGCGGGAGCCGTCTACCGCATCGGATTTCGGGAAGGCCGCATATTTGCAATCCAAATCACAAAACTCCATATGTCTGAAATATAGTTTCCTCCATGGAATTGTCTGCTGTCAACTGGAGGGCCCCCCACAGAGCGCGTCTTTTGTTGTCGGGCTTCGGAAGCGGGATACCGGCGGTCTGATATAATGCAGTATGGATATCCATGCCGAACCTGAATGGGAAAGTCTTTATGATGAACTCGCCTGCAGAAGGGGCACTGCCCTTTTTCTGGGGATGACCGATACAGGGAAGTCGACCCTTGTGAGGTATCTGCTGAAGAGGTTTGTCACGGAAGGTATCAAGGTCTCTTTGGTAGATTCTGACATAGGCCAGTCATCGCTGGGACTGCCGGGGACGGTCAGCATGAGGGTGTTCCGGGACAAAAAGGATCTGGAGGAATTCCGTTGGAAGAAGATGTCTTTTCTGGGGACAGTGAATCCTGCGAAGGCGATGACGGGGGTTATACGTGCGGCGGAAATGATGACCTGTCTCTGCAGGGAAAAAGCAGATATGGTCCTTGTAGATACAACGGGTCTCGTCACCGGAGCAATCGGCAGGGCATTGAAGACAGGCAAGATAAGGGCACTCAATCCGGAATACGCGATCGCGGTCCAGAAAAAAGATGAACTCGAACACATCCTTTCCAGGCTCGATGATCACAGGATTGTCAGATTGAGAAATTCTCCTGAAGCGAAGGCAAGAAGCAGGGCAGTACGCTTCCGCTATAGAAACAGGAAACTCGCGGAATATTTTGCCGGACGTCCCTCATCCGTATTTTCATTGCATATGAATGAAGTGCGTTTCCTTTATCATGATAAGCCTTTCAGTCCCGGGGAGGCCTATATTAAAGAGAAAATGATTATCGGGCTGAACCATAATGAAGTGACTCTTGCGCTGGGAATAGTTGAGAAATCTCAATTGGGAAGGATCACCTTCATGTCCCGGCTGGCATCCCTGAAAAAGATCAATACCGTTGTGCTGGGGGATATGTTTCTGCAAAAAATACCCGAAGGATGAGAAAAAACTCTGTATGAAAAATAAAAAAAGTGAAAAGCCTACAATTTTTCGAGATCTTCGTTGCGGCCGACCAGGACAAGCAAATCTCCCTTGTGAATCACATCAGTCGGATGGGGATTTACATTCCATTGCTCCTGCGCAACGCCGTTTTCTATTACTTTTCTCTTTATCGCAATGAGATTGGCGCCGTAGTGTGAGCGCAGTTTCGAATCCTTGAGCGATTTGCCGACAAAGATATCAGGAGCAGGCAGTTCGATGATGCTGTAATCCGCGGAGAGTTCGAGCTGTTCGACTATATTCGGTCGGATAAGCATGTGGGCAACCCTCACCGCCATATCCCTCTCGGGATACACCACTTTATTTACCCCCAGATTTTCCAAAACCTTGCCATGGAGACGTGTCACCGCTTTTGCGATGATATGCTTTATCCCCATCTCCTTCAAAATCATCACGACGAGAATGCTCGCCTCGATATTCTCTCCAATACTCACGACCGCGGTATCCACATTCTGTATCCCTACAGAGCGAAGGGATTTTTCATCCATGGCTTCGAGTTCAACAGCGAAGGTGACGAATTCGGACATTTTCTTTACGCGGTCTTCGTCCTTGTCGATGGCGATGACCTCGCAGTTATGCTCCGCGAGTGTTTTTGCTATGGAATATCCGAACCTTCCCAGACCGATAACCGCATACTGTTTTTTCATCCTATGACTACGTTCCCTTCAGGATACCTGAACATCTCTTCTTTCTTGCTGATAACAGCCACAGCGAGGGTCAACGGGCCGAGCCGTCCTGCAAACATCGCAAAGCATATCAGGAGCTTCCCTATCGGCGAAAATACTGCAGACAGGCTTCTGACTCCGCCATCACCCATCGAAAGCCCCACGGTTCCA
>JAOUFP010000030.1 GCA_029858145.1 Nitrospirota bacterium
AATCGGGGTCCAGCCTGACGCTGAAAAAACCGGCTACCGCTACGGACACGCGCAGTGCGACTCCTGCCACACACGCCATTCATTCAGGAAGTCCGAGGCACAGGATCCGCGGGCGTGCCAGACCTGTCACATGGGCTTTGACCATCCCCAGTGGGAGATGTGGTCGACCTCAAAGCACGGGACGATCTGGCAGATAGAAGGCAAAGGCGGCAAAAGGGCTCCGACCTGCCAGACCTGTCACATGAGCGGCGGCGATCATAATGTGATGACTGCATGGGGCTTTCTCGCCCTGCGACTGCCAGAGGATGACAAGGAGTGGCTGGACAACAGGGTGACGATACTCCAGGCTCTCGGCGTGCTTGATGAAAAAGGCAGCCCTACCGCGCGGCTCGATCTGGTGAAAGCCGGAAAGATCGCTCGCCTGACGAAGGAAGACTTCCAGAAAGAACGTGATAAGATGATCGCCATCTGCTCGCAATGCCATAGTACATCCTATGCCAAAGCCCACCTCGACGCGGGAGACAGGGTCGTGAAGGACATCGACAGGATCATGGCAGAGGCGATTCGGGAGGTGCAGGGCCTTTACAGGGACGGCAAACTCAAAAAACCTGCTGACTGGACCTTCGCGCCCGATCTGCTCCAGTTCTACGAGGCAAAGAGTTCTGTTGAACAGGACCTCTACGTGATGTTCATGGAATACAGGATGCGTGCCTTCCAGGGCGCATTCCATATGAACCCTGACTACATGCACTGGTATGGCTGGGCGCCGATGAAAGAAACTTTGCAGAAGATAAAAGACGAATCGGCGAAACTCAGGGCTGAGACAGCGTATAAATAAGTCGGCTGACCCTTTATGGGGGACGGTTCCCGTCCCCCTATTTTTTTCTCCTGACACAAGGCTGGTCCTTTTCGATGCCAGACGGATGTACATGACAGAGGCTTTCATCGAAAGGGCGACAGCAGGGATACAGGCGGGCACGGCGTTCATCCGGATGGGAGGCATGAAGCGTTTTTTCATGTCGGACTCTAAAGGCAAAACCTCGCGGCTTTAAAGCCTTTCCCGATATTCTTTTTTGAAAACTGTTCGACCTTAATAATTTCTTTTCGTTCCCGGTGTGAAGGAGCAGAAGTGATTATCCTTTATAACTGAGGCCCCGCTTACTTTCCCTGATGCATTTTGCCGTCTGCAATAGGGGCCTGTTCTTTTTTTACTCCTCGGAAATTATCGCACAGTATTTACAATCAGAATGCATCTAATAGAAACAAAAACAGACGGATTGTTGCTAAAAGAAACATGTTGCCCTCTAATGATCAACTCTGTTTTTATTTGAAATCATTCTTTATCAGAACCTGCCTGGTTACTTTTTCATAATAAAATCTGCATAAAAAATAACAGCTTTAATGCACTGCCCTGGAAAAATCCTTCCGGGACTTTCTCAATGGCATATATTTTGCGATACCACATAAAAAATCACCACCGTAATAGAAACAAACTCATCATCATGTAGCTGAGGGTGCGGAGCTTTGCCTTTTTTCTGCATGAAATGTGTTACATAAAAGGCTTGCACAGTTAAATCCCGAAATCCTTAACATTGGAGGCAATAATGGACACCAACGGTCGCCTGAGAATTAACACCCCGAAAATCGTTCATGAAACCATTGACGGAGAAACAGTAATATTGAACCTTGACAACGGCAACTATTACAGCCTGGAAGGAGCCGGCGCCCAAATCTGGGGATTCATTGAGCGTGGCGCGCCGGTGCATGACATTATTGAAAAAGTGAAATGCGATTATGAGAGTAACGGAACAGATGTTGCCGGGGCGGTGAACAAGTTCGTATCAGAACTTCGTCAGGAAGGTCTCGCCGTTCCTGTTACGGCAGACACAAACGCAGGCTTCCAATGGCCCGCTGAAAAAAGAGCACCGGGCGTAAACGGGAAAAAACAGAGTTTTACTCCTCCAACCTTGAATAAATATAGTGACATGCAGGACCTGCTTTTACTGGATCCAATCCATGATGTTGATGAAGAAGCCGGCTGGCCGACAAACAAACCAGACCCTGCAGATAACTAGCCTGCGTTATTCATAAATTTTTCTGGTGGTGATCAAACAACGGAGCAGGAGACGGCATTGAGAGCAGTTTCATTTTCCGATAGTCCGGCAGGCCGGTTATATGATATCAGGAGGAAAATGCCCCGCAGCAAAGCGAAAATGAGCGACCATGCCTTTTCCTGAGTTTGCAATACAATATTTCATGAATAATGTGAACTGGTACACTTTCACCTTTTTCGACTGCAACCCAAAAAGGGAATGCGATTCCGGCTTGAGCCTCACTTTTCTTCGCAAGCAGAAAATGTTTTCTCTTTAAGATCGTAAGAGATAATGTAAGACGGCACGAGAGTTTACCATGAACTTAAAGAGAAAGCCGGTGCACGTGCCTGCAGACACCTCATTTGCCACAAGGGATCAGGAGTTGCTTTTGCGCGCAGCTCTCCTCAAGGGGGCAGATGCGGTCGACGCCTGGAACGAATGGAAAAGCGGTGTCGATTGGGAAGGGCATCTCGACAACGGATCATTTCGTTTACTGCCTCTCTTATTTACGAATTTAAAACGGCTTGAAGTAAAAGATCCGCTGATGGGCAAACTCAAGGGCATCTATCTCAAGGCGTGGTATGAGAATCAAAGATTATTCTTCCAAGCAGGCAGGATTTTAGATTATTTGCACAAAGAAGGCATTCGGACAATTGTGCTCAAAGGCATCCCGTTGGCGATACTTCATTACAGGAACTATGGTGTCCGGCCGATGACTGATATTGATATCCTTGTTCCTGCTTCTCAGGCTTTATTAACCGCCGACGCGCTGAAGAGGGCGGGCTGGATTTCAACGGCCGACGAATCACTGGAGATCCCCATGCAGTACCGGCACTCTCAGCAGTTCGTCTGCGCATCAGGGACAGAGGTAGACCTTCATTGGAACCTTATGCTGGAATCTGCCAGGGTAGACTCCGCCTCTGACTTTTGGAACAAGGCTGTGCCAATCAAAATACAGGACGTCCCCTCTTACGCGCTGGACCCGACCGACATGCTTTTCCACGTAATTGTCCACGGGGTAAAGTGGAACCCGGAACCGCCCATTCGCTGGATTGCCGACGCGATGACAATCATCCGCTCTCCTGACCCGCATATAGACTGGTCCAGGCTAATGAGCCACGCAAAAAAATATATGGTCTGCCTTCAAATAAAAGAGGGATTAAACTACCTGAATGAAAACTTTCAGGCACCGGTGCCAAAAAAAATCATGGACAACATTAACAATATGACCGTATCGTATCTTGAACGACTTGAATACCGGCGTTTAATAATGAACGGTGAAGAATATAGCGGCACACTCTTGGGCGGGGGGCCGACTTATCTTATTCAATATCTGCGCCTGACGAAAGATACCGGATTTCTGCCGGCGCTTGCCGGCTTTCCAAAATATCTCCGGTACCGGATGCGCAAAAAAAATATGCGCCACCTTTTGTCTTACCTCGTATCTAGAAGCATACGGATTTCGAAGAAAAAAGTTTTACCAAAACTCGTCTCCCGCAATTCCGGTTCAAATCCATGAAGCCTGAAGGCATCCCTGGCAGCACCAGGAGCAATAACAGCCCGGAATCGTTCACCCATTCCGGCTCGCATGAATAAACCAATGAATCAAGAGTCAAGCAGATCTTTTTTTGATCCGGCAGCATGGCGCTATTTTATCGAATTTTACCGGGGGCAACATAAACGCCTCGCCTTAAGCGCTGTTATTTCCGCCGCCCAGTCACTCTTCATCGTGCCAACCCTGCTCCTTGTCCGTTATGTGTTTGATGTAGCCATTCCTCAACAAAACATACGCCTCCTGGTGCTTATCGGGATTGGCATTTTTGTATTTCGCCTCATAAATTCAGCGGTTTCCCTGTGGATAAGATCCAGGAACATTTCTACCATTAAAACTGCCATTTTTAATCTCCGTGAAGATCTCCTGAACAGGATATACAGGTTCTCGCGTGCGGCTCACACACGGCTTGACCAAAAAACCACTCATGCCAGGATTGTGCAGGATACGGAACGGCTGAGCAACATGAGCGATGCGCTTATTTCACGCCTCATCCCTTCTCTTTTTACGAGTTTGGCGCTTTGCGTCATTCTCCTTTTTCTCAACTGGTTTCTATTTCTCATAATGATTTCCCTTTTCCCTGCCCTGTATATTGCAAACAGGTATACGGGCAAGCTGGTAAAAAAGAACGTGTATGCGTGCCAGCGTTCCTTTGAAAAATTCAGCAAGGGCGTATTATTCATCCTGAGACACATCGATTTGACAAGAATCCAGACGGCTGAGGAGCAGGAAATCTCGCGACAGACCGGGATCCTTGAAGACTTGAAAACGACATCCGGGAAGATGATTTTTATCTACGCGGTCCACGGCAATGCGCAATCAATTCTGACCGGCCTTTCCGGGATCATAATTCTTGTCGTTGGCGGAATAACGGTAGCGAACAGGTCTATAACGCTCGGGGAGTTCATATCTTTTTATGTTGCGGCAGGATATCTTAACGGGTACGTGAATACAATAACTACGTCGGTCGCCGATATCATTGCGGGGAATGAATCGATCGTTACGCTGCATCAGCTGGCGGCAACCAAGAATGTTCAGCCCTACCTCGGGAAAAAACAGATCCCTTTCAAGGGTTTTCTCTCTTTTGAATCCGTCTCCTTCAGGTATGAGGATAAGCCGGTCCTGAAGGACATCAGTCTCAGTTTGCATCCGCATTCAAGGGTGGCTATAATCGGGTCAAATGGCGCCGGGAAAAGCACCATGACGCATCTCATTCTGGGCTTTTACAGTCCCTTGGCCGGCAGGCTTTATGCCGATGATGTCCCTTACGAAGAAGTGGATGTTGCGCATCTGAGAAGGCAAATCGGTGTCGTCATGCAGGATCCCGCCCTTTTTTCCGGAACGATTCTGGAAAACATCAGCTATGGTTCCCTGAACATTGACAGAGAAAAGGTATCTCACGCGGCGAAACTTGCGCTGGCAGATGATTTCATCCGTAAACTGCCTGAAGGGTACGATACATACATCGGCGAAGACGGGGTCCTGCTTTCGGGGGGCGAACGTCAGCGTCTGGCTCTCACACGCGCGCTCCTGCGCCGGCCAAGATTGCTGATACTTGACGAACCGACAAATCATCTCGACAGGGCCGCGGTGGGACAGCTGTTGGACAACCTGGATGACCTGGATGACCGTCCGGCTATTTTGATGATCAGCCATGATATGAGTATCGTCAGTTCAGCTGACGAAGTGTATCGGCTCGAAGAAGGTCGCCTGGAAAAATATGCTTTTGCAACGAGTGACAGGTCGCGCAGTGAATAGAGTCGGACGGCTCGCGGCGAAGTACCGTGAAGACCGTTTAAGAAAACTGCTCAGGGACAAAACAGAGTATGTATTTACCACTGATTATGTCTCATCGATGACCCCGGTATGGAGAAAATACGCTGAAGCGTTCAGGGGGAAAGAGAACGTAAAGCTGCTCGAGATCGGAAGCTATGAGGGACGCTCCTGTATCTGGTTCCTGGAAAACATACTCACCCATCCAACCTCATCAATAACGTGCGTGGATATTTTTCCACCGGAACCGGAACTGGTCTTTGACCACAACATAAGGATTTCCGGTCTCCGGGATAAGGTTACAAAGATGAAGGGAACGTCCGAATCCACATTGCCAAACTTGCGGGAAAAAAGTTTTGACATCATTTATGTGGACGGCTGCCATATCGCTGCGAATGTGCTTATGGATGCGGTGGCAAGCTGGCTGCTCCTGAAACCAGGGGGCATTATGATCTTCGATGATTATGAATGGGAACCTCATAAACGGACTGAATACCGGCCTAAAATAGCAATCGACCTCTTTTTGAAGGTTTTCCAGAACCATATCGGAGTCCTCCACAAGGGCTATCAAGTCATTATCAGCAAATCCATGGAGGCTGCGGAGCTGGAGAATTTTCCGGAACATGGATAAACCACAAAAAACAGAAGCCGAACAACTGGCATTTTTCCGGACCTGTTATGACAGGTTCAAAAAAGCAACGGATTCCTCCGGGGAGTCCGCCCATTTCTACCGGATAGGCGGCACCACTGTCCGTCTTTTGTTCGCGGGAGAACGCATGGTCCCCTTTCTTACCCCTGCGCTGGAACATCTGCGGATAACGGAGATTGATACGCCGGACGTTACCCTCTGCATCTGGGACAGTGCTTCCACAAATACAAAAATGGTCCCTCCGCCCTTTAAATGGGACTGTTTTACCGACAGAGGAGACATCTGGGGGTTTAACAGCAGACGCATCAAGACCGCGTTTCACTGGATTGAGTGTTCGCTCAATCTCATGGATCTTGAAACCGGCACAGGCATTTACTGGGTAGAGACAGCCGACACCTTACCATTTTGGGTACACGCATCTCCCTTGCGCACCCTTTTTCATTGGTGGATGGAAAAGAACGGATGCCAGCTTCTCCATGCGGCAGCGGTGGGAACACAACAGGGTGCTGTACTCATTACAGGAAAAGGCGGGATCGGCAAATCGACAACCGCCCTCTCCTGTCTGCAGTCAGCCCTTTATTACCTGGCAGACGACTATGTCATCGCACGGCTCGAACCTGAGCCGCTTGTCTATAGTTTATACAGCACCGCAAAATTAAACGCCGATCATGTAGTGAACTTTCCTGATTTAACGAGATTCGTGGAAAACCCCGATAAGCTCGACCGGGAAAAGGCGGTCATGTTTCTCTATCCTCATCGCAAAGAGCAAATTGTTTCGGAAATGCCCCTGAAGGCCATCCTGACGCCGCGTGTCATGAATGTCGAGGAAACCGCGACAAGTCCCGTATCGCGATGGACGATAGAACGGGCGCTGTCATTCACGACGATGTCGCAGTTGCCCTGTGTTGGCCGCCACACTCATGATTTTGTCAGCAAATTGTCCTCTGCCTTGCCGGGCTATGTTCTGGAGCTTGGCAGGGATTTGCAGAAGATTCCAGCGGCCATATCGGATTTTCTGGCTGAGATCCCCTCTCACCGGGATTCCCATGATACCGCCCCGCTCGTCCCTGACAACTCCGGAGCAAGGCCGCTGGTCAGCGTAATCATTCCTGTTTTTAATGGTGAAGACTTCATTGCGGATGCGGTGAACAACGTGCTGGCGCAAAATTATCCGTCACTCGAAATCATTGTTGTCGATGATGGTTCCACAGACAGCACCGGGGAGATTGTCAATAAACTTCCCGCTGATATCCGCTATTTCAGACAAAAGAACCAGGGGCCTGCCGCTGCCCGGGACTGGGGCATCAAGGATGCTTCCGGCGAGTTTCTCGTCTTTCTGGACGCCGACGACCTGTGGCCGGAAAATAATCTAAACATATTGGTCGATAAAATGCTCCAGGAACCTGACATGCAGGTCATCACCGGATATGCACAGCTGATGCAAAAAAATGCAGAAACCGGCGAATACGATCTTGTCGGGAACCCGATGGAATCTTTTCAGTATTATATCGGGGCAGCAATATATCGAAAGTCTGTTTTCGGCAAGGTGGGATTATTCGATCGCACCCTTATGTTCGGAGAAGACACTGACTGGTATAATCGTGCCAATGAATTAGAGGTAAACATGAAGCGGCTCGATGAGATCACCTTATTTGTCCGGCGGCATGGCAAAAACATGACCCATGGCAAGAACCTCGTTGAACTAGGTGCGCTGAGGGTCCGCAAGAAGTCTCTCGACCGTATACGGACGCGGGCACGTGAATTACAGGATTCTCAGACATTGACGGAGCAGCAACGCTGAATGCATGAATTCTCCTGCTGTTCTGCACCGGTGAATCACGGGAGACAACCTGTCCATTCAGACGAAGGCGGCACTAAAATCCGGGGACCGAGGATCGTCCGGGAAGCAATCCGCATACAGCTGGAAAGGGAGAAATAAATACCATGACGGAACAAGCCCCTCTTGTGAGCACTATCATGCCTGTGTACAACCGTGAAGCATATCTTGCCGACGCGATCGAGAGCGTCATAAACCAGACCTACCGGAACATTGAACTTATTGTTGTCGATGATGGCTCCACCGACAACAGCAGATCCGTGGCAGAGCGATTTGCCCCTCCTGTCCGGTACCACCATCAGCCCAACGCCGGCATCGCGGCAGCCTGGAATCAGGGCATCAGGCTGGCGAAGGGTGATTTTTTCGCCTTTCTCGATGCGGATGACCTCTGGACAAAAAATAAAATACAGCAGCAGATGGACGTCATCAGTGAGAACACCAAATTCGATATCGTATTTGGTCATGTAAAGCAGTTTTATAGCCCTGAATTGAGTGAAGAGGAAAGACAGAAGATCTGGTGTCCCGACGATATGATGCCCGGTTTCTCAGCCATTACAATGCTGATCCGGCGTGAATCCTTTTTCAGGGTCGGGTTGTTCGATACGCAATGGCGCAAGGGAATATTTAACGACTGGTATTTGCGCGCCGGCGAGTGCGGTCTTGTGTCTCACATGCTGCCGCATCTGTTTGCGCAGCGGCGCCTGCACCAGGCGAACCACGGCATTGTAAACCGTGACAAGTCGATTGATTATGTGCGCATGTTCAGGGCCTCATTAGCCAGACGTCGCGGGCATGCCCCTGATTGATACCTGTGCAACCACTTTTTTCCATTTAGGACAAAAGTGATCAGCACAGCGGGTATCGATGACATGGGCCTTATGCCTGAAAACGTCTCAACCAAAACTCGAAAGATATCATCCATGCCTTTAAAAGTTATCATCGCCGGTGCCGGAATGGCAGGGAGCGAACTGCATCTGAACGCCTGCATGCAGATTGAGGGCCTCGACGTAATAGCCTTGTGTGACCCTGACCTTGATAAGGCCGGGAGTATCACCAGACAAAAAAAGGTCCCCCACTATTATGCTTCATTGGAAGATGCGCTCAACGCCCATTCAGCGGATATTGTAAGCATATGCACTCCCCCGTCAAGCCATTTCGAACTCTGCAGGCTTGCTCTTGGGCACGGCTGCCACATTTTGATGGAGAAACCGATTTTTCAAACGCTCGATGAGGCCGATGAGATTCGGCAGATGATCAGTAGCACAAAGTGCAAATTCTCCGCCGTGCATAGCCAAAAGTACCTGTCCGGTATTCAGCAGGCGGTGCAACTTGTAAGAGATGGTTCCATAGGTAAAGTATTGCATGTCCATGCGGTCCGGATGATCCATGGTGATAAAGACCGGCTGGTTTATCCCAATTGCTGGTGTAATGAACTCCCCGGTGGCCGCTGGGAGGAATTGATCCCCCATCCAATTTACAAAGCTTACCAGTTTATGGGGCCTTTGAAGTACGTTCATCTGGAAATGAAAAAGGTGCACAACCGCTGGCCCTGGCTGTCTGCCGATGAACTTGAGATTATTCTGGAAGGAGACTCAGGATATGTAAACATTACACTATCCTCAAATGCTGATAACTACAACCATATGCTTGTTTACGGGTCAAAACGGATACTCCTCATAGACAATCACTCAGCGACTGACTTATTGCCGGGGATGCACCCCGCAGATGCGGCGCCCTCGTTTTATGAACAGCTCAGCAGAAAGCTGTTTGGCCGGCAAAACCAGGCAAAGCAGCTCCCCCTGAATCCGCATGCAGAGCTTATCAAAGATTTTGTCTCCTATATAAAGGGGACGGGCGTCGCCCCCCCGGTAGACTGGCAGGAGGCATTCAATGTTCTCGAATTGGGACTTCAAATAGGCGGGGAAATTGCTTTGCGAAAATCAAAACTCCGGCATTGTCATTGAAGAGAAGGATATTTCATGGACCGTCCCCTGGTGAGTGTCATTATCCCGGCGTATAACAGCGGACCGTATCTGGCCGATGCTTTGAGAAGTGTCTTTGAACAGGACTACCAACCTATAGAGGTCATCGTTGTTGACGATGGCTCAACAGACGAGACAGCCTCAGTTGCCCGATCCTTTAAAGATATCCTCTACACCTTTCAGGCAAACCAGGGACCGGCCTCGGCCCGCAATACCGGAATACGCCTGGCGCATGGTGATTTTATCGCCTTTCTCGACGCCGATGACTACTGGCCTGAAAATAAGCTGCGGACCCAGATGTCACACTTGATTGAGAATCCGGAAACTGAGGTGGTCCTGGGCCGTATCCAGTGTATCGGTCTGTTCACGGAGGCTGAAAAGAGTATCCGCTTCGAAGGACCTGACAATACTATGACCAATGTTTGCCTGGGGAGCGGTGTTTTCAATAAATCCGTTTTTGATAAGGTCGGTTTTTTTGATGAATCGTTACGCTTTTATGAAGACCATGACTGGTTTTTACGGGCCAGGGAACGGCAAATCCCGATGATCATTCTTAAACAGATCACGTTACTGAACCGGCGGCACGGGAACAGCACAAGCCGTAAAAGGAAAAAATCGGATCCCACCATGATCCGTATACTCAGGAAATCATTGGAGCGCCGGCGCTCTGAAAACAGGGGTCATGCAACGTTATTGAGAAATTTCTTCGATCACGATGAAGGAAAAACTAACCGTAAAAAGTGAAGAGTCATGAATAAAGTAAGACTTCTATACTGGACACCCTTTTTTCTTCCCGATGTCGGGGGGATGGAAACACTCGTCGCAAAGATTCTTCCCAGACTAAGGCAGCGTGATTACGAACTCATCGTGGTGACCTCTCACGGCAAATATGACATCCCCGATGAAACGGAGTATTGCGGCATCCCCGTTTATCGTTTCCATACACGGAAGGCACTGGGGAAAGGCAACCTGCCGGAAATTCTAAAGATTAAACAAAAGGTCGCACAATTGAAGCAGTCCTTCAGACCTCATCTCACGCATATCCACATCAGTGATCCCAGCGCCTTTTTCCACGTGAATACGCAATCCGCGCATCCGGCGCCGACCCTTTCAACCTTCCACTCACTCCTCTCATTTCAGAACGCTGCAAACGGCTCAGCCGGTTTGCTGGCAAAAATAATCAGCTCAGCTGATTTCGTTTCAACCGTGTCAGGTTATGTGCTGAACGAAATCTGCAGGTCCAGCCCTGAAGTAAGGGGGCGGTCATCCGTTATTTACAACGGCGTTGAACTTTCCGATATCGTCCCTGAACCGCTCTCCTTTGATCCTCCGCGAATCGTATGCATAGGACGTCTCGTGCGCAAGAAAGGGTTTGACCTTGCGATCGGGGCCTTTCATGCCATCCGCGCGCGTTTTCCTCAGGCCCGGCTGACCATTATAGGAGACGGGCCGCTCCGCGCCGAGTTGACTCAGCAGGCTGCCGCGCTGGGGCTGTCCGATACCGTAGAGTTTATGGGTGAGGTAAAACCCGAAGACGTCTGTTCGCTGCTGGGCAGGTCAACTGTCGCGGTCCTGCCCTCGCGGCACGTGCAGGAAAAAGGCTCTGACGGCTTTATGTTTTCCGAGGGCTTCCCGATGGTGGCCCTGGAAGCGGCGTTGATGGGTCGTCCAATCATAGCAACACGGGTTGGAGGACTGCCGGAGGCCGTTGTGCACAATCAGACAGGACTGCTCGTGGAAGAGGAAAACATTCAGGCCCTTGCTGATGCGATAGCATACCTCTTAACCAGCCGGGATACCGCTGTCAGCATGGGGAGGTCCGGCCGGCTGCGGGTCATGGATACCTTTGATTTAGAGAAATGCGTCGACTCTTACGACAGCCTTTATCAGAGGCTGGTTCAGGGGGCTGCGCGCAATCCCTGATGCTTCTGCCGATCGCAGGCTAAATTGAAATCCGCTGACGCAGCGGGCAATTCCCGTGATGATGAGTACTGAGCAATTACAGCGAATCAGAGAATACGAGCTTATATCCGTTTTGCCCCACCTCCCCGCCGGATGCAGCGTACTGGAAATCGGCGCCGGCACCGGCTTGCTGTCAAAATTATTATCCGAAAAGGGATATTCTGTGCAGGCCATTGATGTGAAAACAAGTCAGCATTCCAGACACCGGATATGGCCGGTGACAATCTATGACGGCAGGGTCATCCCTTTTCAAAACAATAGTTTTGATATAGTTTTCAGCTCGAACGTTTTAGAGCATATTCCGCATGCGAATGCATTCCAGCGCGAAATCAGGAGGGTTTTAAAACCCGGCGGGACCGCGGTCCATTTTCTGCCGAGCGGAAGCTGGCGATTCTGGACGATCGTAACGCACTACATATATATTTCAAAATTGATAGCACTCATATTTACCCTTAAGTTTTTTCACAGCGGGCAACGCATACGGGTGTTGGCCTTAAAAATGAAATTAAAGAAAGGGTTTTTCCCGCCCCGCCATGGCACGAGAGGGAACGCCTTCAGCGAGATATTTTATTTCAGCAGAT
>JAOUFP010000395.1 GCA_029858145.1 Nitrospirota bacterium
TTCCTCCTCCTGCAGCATGGTTGCGATCTTGCCGAGTTCTGTTCCCATACCTGTCTCTACAACAATGCCCGAGCCCCGTCCGTACGTAACAGAGGTCCCTTTGTAAGCCATGTTTTTTCTGTCGCCAATCGGCAGATGTTCATCATGGAGGTGGCCGGTATGTTTCTCGACCGGGACCGATTCACCGGTGAGGGCTGCCTCTTCCACCTTCAGCTGGGCGGACTCGATTAGTCTCATGTCAGCGGGCACAACCTTCCCGGCCTCGAGCATGATAACGTCACCCGGAACAATCTCAGCCGCGGTAATGGTCACCGGCATGCCGTCTCTGGTCGCCGTAGCCGACGGAGCGGCCATTTTTTTAAGGGCCTCCATCGCCTTCTCTGCCCGGTACTCCTGTATGAAGCCGATGACCGCGTTCAGCACGACAATTACGATGATCGCGATGGTGTCAGACAGCTCGCCGATAAATCCTGAGATGAGCGCCGCGGCAATGAGGACAAGGATCATGAAGTCCCTGAACTGGTCGAGAAACATCATGAGCGGGGTCTTTTTCTTTTTCTGCTTCAGCTCGTTCGGGCCGTATTCCTGCAGCCGCCTCCTCGCCTCGTCAGAGGAAATTCCCTGCAACGACGAGTTCAGCTCTTCAATAACATCTGCGACATTTTTTTGGTGCCAGCGCATTTATCTCCCTTATTGAGTTTTCTTGTTTAAAAAATCCGGGGCGGATAAAAAAGCCCCGGATATCTGAGCCCTGATTGTGTGGATTTTCCCGCCTATTTTTTGAAGACACCGAACAATTTGTCCAGTCCGGTCTTTTCAAGTTTTGATACAGCATCGAGCTCTCCGGCATCAAGCCAGATTCCTTCACACTCAGAACACTTGTCCACCTTTATTTTCTCGTAGTCAATTTCGATCAGCTCCATTCCGCATTTGGGGCATCTCATGTAATGGAGCTCTTTGAGCTTCTTCTTTTCTTCCTCCCTAAGCCTCCGGTGTTTTTCCTCCTCAATTTTCTTCTTTTTTTCGAATTCTGCTCTCGCGATAAATTCTGCTTCTCTTTCACTCGGCTTCATTGATTATTTTCCTCCCTCTTGAAATTTCTCTGAACTCGCTTTTTACCTTCGTTAACGATGATCTTGTCCCTTGCCTATCAAGCGGCAAGAATTCCCTTTCTTCGTTACCATTATAGCAGGCTCTGTCTCTGCAATCCTGCTCTTGCATTGCAAGCATCTGCATCCCTGTTATTCATCTCTTCATTTGTCTCAACCTCCCTTTGCTTACGCACAAAAAAAAAGACCTTTACCGCTTTAAGTTCCGCAACGGTAAAGGTCTTGCTTGTTAGTTTTACCTAACCAGCGGCGCCGGACTTTTGGGTCGTGTTGACGACGGACGCTGATTCAGCTACTCCCCTTCACTTTTAAAGACTTTATACAATTTACGGCCATATGTCAACCAGATGTTGTTTTTGCTCCCGTTCACAGCCGGTTCATATTTTCTTCATAAAATAATGGTTAAGTAGAACAATAATCGAATTCAGGGGGGAGGATGAGAATGAAAAAAAGTGCATCGATAGCTCTGATTGTTCTGCTTGCTGCTGTTCTGTCCGGCTGCGCATCCGAGCAGTATGGCGCAGGTATAGATAAAAATATTCCCGCAGTAAAGGTGAAGGACATCTATCTTGACAGTGGTGTCATCGGCAAGAGGGTCACGCTCCAAGGGACCATATCATCCCAGTGCGGATCGAACGGCTGCTGGTTTGTGCTCCAGGATGATACCGGGCAGGTGTTCGTCAACCTCGCGCCGAACAACATGACGCTGCCGCCGAGAATGAACAAGACAGCAAAGGTGACGGGTGTTGTCTATCCGGTTGAGGGACAGCTCCAGGTCATTGCCCAGGGAGTTGAGGTGAAGTAATGGCATTCCTGAAGCTCGCGCTCAAAAACATCAGACGGCACAGGACGCGGAGTCTGCTGGCGCTCTTCGGGATCGCCACATCAGTTGCCGTGCTCTTTTCAATCCTTTCTTTTAACAAAGGTTTCGAGACAGGGCTTTCGAGGGAGCTTGAGAGGACAGGCATCCACTTCATGGTCGTGCCTTCAGGGTGCCCTCATGAGGTGGCATCGCTTGTGCTCCATGGTTCTCTCATCCCGAAATTCCTAGATCTTTCTGTCATGGATAAGATCGCAGCCATGGACGGTGTCGAGTTCGCATCTCCGATTCTGGTGGCGCAGCTGCCGAATGCGCAGAAGGGGAGGATTGACCTTGTCTATGGAATAGAGATGGCGCGGGTTCAGCAACTCAAGCCGCATTGGCATATAGACGGGATGGTCCCGGACGAAGACAATGAAGTGCTTCTCGGATCGGAAATCGCCGGACATATGAGGCTGAAGACGGGAGACGATCTTTCATATCCGAATGTCAATATGAAGTTCAGGGTTGCCGGCATACTTGATAAAACAGGCAGCCAGGATGACGCGTTTATGTATATGCCGGTAAACACCGCGCAGATGCTTTTTAAAAAACCCGCCGGAGCCACTGCAATCGGCGTAAAGATAAAAGACCCTGCGGCGCTTGCCGCGATAACGGACAGCCTTTCCGAAAAAGTGCCCGGGATCCAGATTGTGACCATGAATCAGGTGATGAACAGCATATCGAGCCTTGCGGCTTCGGCCAAGGTGCTCAGCCTCTCGATCGCTATCATAGCGATCATCGTAAGTGCGGTCGGTGTCATGAACGCGATGCTCATGGCGGTATTCGAGCGGACGCAGGAGATCGGAATGATGAGGGCTGTAGGGGCATCCGGCTTTGATATCTTCAGAATAGTCCTGAAGGAAGGCATGCTCCTGACAATATCGGGAGGTGTTGCGGGGATCCTGGCGTCTGTCGCTGGCAACGATATGATTGAACATTTCGCGAGAAGGGTGATGCCCTATGTGCCTGGAGACAGTATGGTCCGCTTTGATC
>JAOUFP010000031.1 GCA_029858145.1 Nitrospirota bacterium
CGTAAGCAGCCGCTTCACTTACAGGGTCGAAATCCTCCTGAGAGAATACGCGCTCCGCCAGAGGTTCAAGACCTTTTTCCCTGGCGATAGTCGCCTTTGTGCGGCGCTTCGGCCGGTAGGGGAGATAGACATCTTCCAGTGCCGTCATGCTCTCAGCAGCAACAATTTTGTCTTTCAGCTCATCGGTAAGCTGCCCCCTCTCCTCCAGAGATTTCAGGATCGCCTCACGCCGTTTGTCCAGTTCCATGAGCTGCGCAAGGCGGTCGCGTATCGCTGTTATGACCACCTCGTCAAGAGAACCTGTCGCCTCCTTTCTGTAGCGTGCGATAAAGGGTACTGTGGCGCCTTCCTCAAGAAGGGCGGCGGCCGCTGTCACCTGTTTTGCTGATATGCCGAGTTCGGCGGCTGTTTTCGAAATATGGGATATATTCATTGCATTCCTCTCTTTTAAGTCAAGCACCCTGTCCAGGAAGACAGGGCATGTCCGGCAAAGCTGCCACGTGAAAAGGTAGCTATATTAACAAAAGATCACGGCCTGAGTAAATGAACCAATGCAGTGAGAACATGCAGTTGATTCAAACATCGCGAAAGGGGTAATATAACCGGTTCCTGGAATATGCAGGAACAAACTAACCTCATCTTTAATGTCGCAGAAAAAAAAGCGTTCAGGTCATGTCAGTGAAGAACCCTGCGGCTGATGCCGCAGGGTGTGATCAGTACCAAACCAGCTAAGGGAGTTTTTGCACATAATGTCCATAGATATAGGAAGTGAAGTCTCACGCCTGAATCCGAAACAAAGGGAGGCGGTCGAAAAAACAGAAGGCCCCCTGCTCATACTGGCAGGGGCAGGTTCGGGCAAGACGCGTGTCATAACGTTAAGGACCGCTTACCTGCTGTACTCCGGCGTTCAACCGGAATCTGTCCTGGCTGTCACCTTTACAAACAAGGCTGCCAACGAGATGAAGGAGCGGGTGTCCGCGATGCGGAGAAGCCGAAACGGGAAGAACCCGGTTATTTCAACCTTCCATTCACTCTGCCTCAATATCCTCAGAAGGGAGATCCATCAACTCGGGTATAAAAAAAATTTCGTTGTGTATGATTCATCAGAGCAGCTCTCCCTCATAAGAAACCTCCTGAGCGACATCAGGGCCTACGACAGAAGCTTCAAGCCTGACGCCATCATGGAGACGATCAGCAGACTGAAAAACGAATTTGCCCTTCCGGGGGGATCGCAGGAACTGGAAGAATTCAGCCATGTTGTCTGGCCGAGATACCAGGAACTGCTGAAGGCCATGAACGCAGTGGATTTTGACGACCTCCTTCTCCTGACGATACAGCTTTTCAGGGAATATCCTGACGTGCTGAATAAATACCAGGAAAGGTTCAGCCATATCATGGTGGACGAGTACCAGGACACCAACAAGATCCAGTATGATTTTATCAAAATGCTCGCGGGAGAGAAAAAAAACCTCTGCGTAGTCGGTGACGACGACCAGTCCATCTACGGCTGGAGAGGCGCGAATCTCTACAACATACTCGACTTTGAAAAAGACTTTCCCGGCACTGTCACAGTCCGTCTTGAGCAGAACTACCGGTCTACCGGCAACATACTGCAGGCGGCAAACGGGGTAATAGGCAATAACCGGAAGAGGATGGAGAAATCCCTGTGGTCAGCCGGCAGCAAAGGTCCGCTGATCAATGTCTTCAGGGCAGAGGACAGTGATAAGGAGGCCCGCTGGGTTGCTGACAGAATAGCCCAGATACGCTACGAAAAGAACTGTCCTTATGAGAGTTTCGCGGTCCTGTATCGCGCGAACCTCTTTTCGCGGCCCTTTGAAGAGGCGCTCAGGACCAACAGAATCCCTTATACAGTGGTGGGGGGCACGAGTTATTTCGAGAGAAAAGAGGTGAAAGACCTCGCCGCTTATCTCAAGATCATCGCCAATCCCCAGGATGATCTGAGTCTTTTGCGGGCCGCGAATGCGCCTAAGAGAGGGCTTGGGCCGACGACAATAAGCAAGTTCGCGGATTTCGAAAAGGACAATTCAATCTCTCTTCTCGAAGCCTTCAGGAGAAGCAGCGAAGTTGCCGGCCTGGGCAAGGCCGTCATCGACTCTGTCAACAGATTTGTAGAAATGATCGACAGATATACCCTGCTGTTCAACAAACCGGCGGAGATGGCAAAGGCGCTTAAAGATTTGACAGAGGAGATCAATTACAAAAACTATATCTACGAACTCTATAAAACACCTGAGGCAGCGATAAGAAGAATAGAAAATGTCGACGGTTTCATTCAATCATTATCGCAATACGGGGAGACAAACGAGTCCCCCTCCCTGCCCGGCTTTCTCGAGACGCTCGCACTGACAGACCTTTCTTACGAGAAGACCGAAAAGTCCTTTGGGGTGACACTCACTTCGTTTCACTCCGCAAAGGGGCTGGAATTCCCTGTTGTTTTTATCGTTGGTCTTGAAGAAGATATCCTGCCCCACAAAAAATCCGTGGCAACTGACGGAGATCTCGAAGAGGAAAGACGGTTGTTCTATGTCGGCATAACCAGGGCCATGAAGGAACTCTTTCTCACCTATACCGGCCACAGAATAAAATACGGGAAAAAACAACCTTCGTCAGCGTCGAGGTTCATTGAAGAGATACCCGAAGAACTCCTGAAGAGGATCGATGCGAATGAGGAAGGCGATCCTGACGAAAATGAAAGGGATGCAAAAGCCTTCTTCTCAAGAATTAAGGAAATTCTGAAATAATCGGATTTTACTGGAACCTATCTCAAAATCAACAGTTGTTGTCATTTGCCCTTATTTGTCATTCCCGAGCAGACGGGAATCCAGTGTTTTAAAGGTGTTCCGGATACCCGCCTTCGCGGGTATGACAGCCTTTTCAGAAACAACCGGTTTTGAGACAGGTTCTACTTAGAGTCTGCCCCAAAATTATGATTAAAGCAGGAAGTCATTCCCCGACTTGCTTGCCCGCCGGTTGCTTGGAGGGATCGGGGAATCCAGTCTTTAAAAGAAGTGTTCCCTGTCCTAACAAGGCGGCATCCCGATCGTCCGGTCAAGCCGGACAATGACAATATTGTGAGTCTGTGGACAGACTCTAATCCCCCTGCTGTTCTCCTTCTCCTTCTCCTTCTCCTTCTCCTTCATCATCGCGATAGTTTTTTCTTCGGCGTTTCGCCATCCACCATGCCGCCATCGTTACCAACGCCGAAAAGAAAAAGAGCAGCCAGTAAATATTATCCGCCGCGTATGATATCCAGGTATACTCTCTGTGCAGGCTCTTCTTCCATAATTGCTCAAGCATTTCCAGTCCGACACCGCAATTTTCATGAAATGCCTGTCCGGCCGTCCTCCGGTCCGCGAGATCGCGCAAAACCGAAAGGAGTTTTTCTTCACCGCAGCGTTTCACAAGAAATTCGACAAAACTTTTACTCTCTTCATATGAAAGCACAAGCATGGACGGAGAACCCGGGAAGGTCCGGCTGATATCACCAAGCGGTATCATGTGATTGGAAAGGAGCGCCTTCTGAAGCAGCGCCTTTTCTCCTGTGCGCATAATGTCGGCCATGCCTCCGCTTGCCCATTGAGCGACACCCTCATCCAGCCACTTCGGAAGTATAGAGGCTTCAATGTTCTGATGCAGCAACAGATGTGTCAATTCATGCTTGAACGTGTCCCTCAAATCAAAAGGGACTCTGTCCATCTTCGAATAATCAATTACGATCAGATTTTTCTCAGGCACCGCAAAGGCTGTCACCAGCTTATTGCGTGCCATCTCCTGAAACGCGCTATTGTCACCGGTCAATACAACAAGCGGCTTACCCTTCAGCCGCAATCCCACTTTCGCCTCGACTTCGGTCCTGTTTTTGCCATACTCGGCGGCAATCCGTTGGGGCACTTTTTAACGGAGCGTCATATCGAACCGTTATTTCAGCGTTGCGATATTCTTCCAGCACAGCCGCGCCGGAAATATTCGTAAGAACGAGAAGAGATATCACGATATTAAGGATAATTCTCATCATCAAAATTGCCTTGTAACCTGATTTCCCTGCCATCAGGTCAAATGACTGCACCGCTTAATAGAATGCTACACTATACCATATGACTCGCTGGACTGAAAATTCTTCGGATTATGAGCCTCAGAAGATAACATGTCCTCAAGCGACCGCTTTGATCTCAGGTTGTGAGTTATTCGGGAAGAACCGTTTGTCGGTTTATGGATGTTCCTGAAGATTATATTGGAAGCGGCAAAAAACAGGAAGCGCCGCCCTGAATGTCTTTCACCCCATAAAGTCAGAAGGCGCCAGGAAACTATGCCTATTCCCCGACTTCGAAGATAAATTCGACTTCTACAGGTGAGCTCATCGGAAGAACATTCACTCCGACAGCAGCCCTCGCGTGTCTCCCGGCGTCTCCAAAAACTTCGAAAAGGAAATCAGACGCGCCGTTGATCACCTTCGGCTGGTCGGTAAAATCGGAAGATGAGGCGACAAAGCCGGATATTTTCACGCACCGCTTCACGTTATCAAGACTGCCGACAGCGGATTTCAAAACCGCAAGTGCGTTTATTGCAGCGGTCCTGGCGCAGAGCACAGCCTCATCGAGAGATACCGATTCCCCCACCCTTCCCGTCTTCAGCAGCTTGCCGTCTTTCAGTGGCAGCATCCCGCTCAGATAAACGAGGCTGCCAGTTTTTACAAAAGGGACATATGACCCCAGGGGCTTCGGCAAGCCGGGAAGGTCAATGCAAAGAGACTTAAGCTTTTCTTCCGGTGTCATAATGATACCTCCAGTCAGTATCTTGCATCGGCAAACTCTACCCAGCCGCCGGCCTTGATGAGCGCCTTGTCGAATTCAGCGATCTGATAGTGAAAAGTGCTGCTTTCATTTCCGGAGGATATCGTGAGACTGTTGTTTTCGAAATCAACGTCGATGCGCGCAGCCGCATGCCTGAATCCGAAAAGCTTGTCGATATCTGCCTCTGAGAGTTCAATTGCGAGCATGCCGCAGTTGAACATATTCTGCCTGAATATGCGCGCAAAGCTCGAAGCGATTACGACATTGATATCGTTTATCTCGAACACCCACGGGGCATGCTCACGGGAAGAACCGCATCCGAAATTTGCGCGGGTCACAATCACTCCCGCCTCCTGATTTTTCGGGTCCTTCGGATCAAAACCCCCGAGCTTCAGATCCTCCAGCATATGCGGCTTTAATGCCTCTTTCGATATTTCCGTAAGATACCGCGCCGGTATTATCTCGTCTGTATTGATATCTGACCTGTCGAGAAAAAGGACCTTGCCTCCAAAGCTTTTCATTAAATGCCCTCCTTCCTGAATTTTCTTGGATCCGCTATCTTTCCTTCAATCGCAGTTGCCGCGGCAACAGCCGGGCTCAGCAGGTGGACCATTCCGCCCTTTCCCATTCTTCCGTTGAAATTCCGGTTCGTCGTCGAGGCGCAGACCTCGCCGGGTGCAAGCACGCCGTTGCTCATTCCGAGGCACGCGCCGCAGGTCGGGTTCGTCACACAGAAGCCGGCATCCATGAATATCTTGATGAGGCCTTCCTGATCGGCCTCCCTGAAGATCTTTGGCGTTGCCGGTGAGACGATGCCCCTCACCGTAGGAGCGATCTGTCTTCCCTTCAGATATTGCGCAGCCACACGAAGGTCTTCCAGCCTGCCGTTCGTACAGGAACCAATATATACCTGATCGACCGGAGTGCCTTCCATCTCCGAGATATTCTTCACCTCATCGGGTTTGTATCCATAGGTGACCTGCGGTTCCATATGGGAAACATCAATATCAATGACCTTCACATATTCGCAGCCCTCGTCAGACCACCATCTCTTGAAATCCTCGAGAGCGGCTTTCCTGTCCTTGTATTCAGTAGCTATAAAAGGCCAAAGGTAATCTGCAGTCACCTCGTCGGGCATGCAGACCCCGCTGGTGCCTCCCGCCTCGATCGCCATATTGCAAAGCGTCATCCTGCTTTCCATCGACATGCCCTTGACCACACTGCCATGAAATTCCATGACACAATCCGTGGCGCCCTTGACCGTCAGCTCCCTGATGACCCTGAGGATGACGTCCTTGGCATACACCCCTTCGGGCATCGTGCCGGTGATATTTATGCGGATCGTCTTCGGCTCCCTGAATGCGCATACTCCCTTGAGTATTCCGACCTCAAGGTCAGTCGTGCCGACGCCTGCCGCGAACGCGCCGAATGCGCCGTGCGTGCAGGTATGCGAATCACCCATTATCACGGTGTATCCGGGACGGATAAATCCCTTTTCAGGGAAAATAACATGACATACACCGTTTCTGCCTATATCGAAGAAGTCCGTGATATTATGCCTTCTTGCCCAGTCTCTGAGTATCTTCCCCTGCTGAGCTGTCTTGCTGTCCTTTGCAGGGGTAACGTGGTCGATAACCACTTTTATCTTGTCAGGGTTGAAAACCCTGTCCTTTCCCCTTGCGACAAGGTCATTGATCGCAATGGGAGTGGTTATCTCGTGGCACATCACCACGTCTATGTCCAGCACCTTTGTCCCGGGAAAAGGCTCATCCCTCAGACGGGACTTGAAAATCTTTTCTGCCAATGTCATTGCCATGTAACCACCTTCTTTTCGATAAATAATAAAAATATAATATTACCATACTCGTGCAAAATAGTAGAAGAAAGGACCAAACTCCGCGCTTCCCTTTCACATAGAGGTGCAAGCCCCGGCTTTACGCCGAACCTTGGATATAGCCGCATTCCCGCAATCTGTTCCTCGCCGTATCCTTTTCCTCCTCAGTAAATAAAACGGAAAACCGCGGCTGGAGTACCAGATACTCCATTGTCCTCTCAACAGGGCCGGGCTTCCATAATCCCTCAAACCCGGCCTGAAAGCCTGGAGTGATGAGAAACTCTTTAGCGGTCATAACGCCGCCGTGAGAACCGAGGAGGTTCAGGAATCTGCGGGCATCATACCTGCGCTCATGCAGAATAAAATCGTAGATGGAAACCATGGCGCGGTGAAACAGGCTTTCATCCGTATCCACTCTGTACCCATCAGCGTTTTCTTCCGTGGTCTTTTCAAAAGAAAAAATCCTGTCCCTGGTCATCCTGCTGATCTCCTGTAAAGAGGATATCCGTCACTCCATTATAGTTTTTTTCGTACTGTTTAATCCAATAAAATCAGGCGGTTATCTGATTCGCCATGCAGTTTATCTTCTCCGTGCAACAATTCCTTGCCAATTATCCATCTCCTGTGTTTATAATGAAGTCGATGCCTTACGACTCTCCGCCCAAGGAGTAACGATGGATCTCTTTTACATGCTGTTCCCTGTATCAGGTGTTAAAACATATATCTACATCCCGCCTCTTGTTGCTTTTGCAGTTTCTTTTTTTACCTCCATGGGCGGGGTTTCAGGGGCCTTTCTTCTTCTGCCGTTCCAGATGAGCTTTCTGCACTTCACAAGCCCTGCGGTCAGTTCCACAAATTTCCTTTATAACATAGTCGCAATTCCAAGCGGCGTCTATCGCTATATGAGAGAGGGAAGAATGGCCTGGCCTCTCACTCTCGTGGTAATTATCGGCACCCTTCCCGGGGTATTTATCGGCTATTATATCCGTGTTCTCTTCCTGCCTGATCCCAGGGCTTTCAAGCTCTTCGTAGGCTGTGTTCTCTTGTATATCGGGATTCGTCTGCTCTATGAAGTAACCGGCAAGGCAGTGGCAGGCAAGGCAAAGATGAACTCCCTCGAAGAAAAATTCAGGCAAAGAAGCAAAAAAATAAAAGAGAATCAGCAGGCAAAAATCGTTGCAGGGCTGCCCCCCGAAGCGGTTGTAAAGACGCTGTCTTTTTCCCTTCAAAAAGTCGAATATGAATTCTGGGGAGAAATATTTTCATTCAACACCGTCTCCATGTTTATGCTCGCGTTCATTGTCGGCATAATCGGCGGGACATACGGGATCGGCGGCGGGGCCATTATCGCGCCGTTCTGTGTCGCGGTTTTCCATCTCCCCGTCTACACTGTTGCAGGCGCCGCGCTCATGGGCACCTTCATCACCTCTATCGCGGGGATTGTTTTTTACAGCGTCATCCCGGCAAAAACCGGGCTGGCAACCTCCCCGGACTGGCTTCTGGGGTTTTTATTCGGCATCGGCGGCTTTGCCGGCATGTATCTCGGGGCACGCCTTCAAAAGTATATCCCACAGAAATTCATCAAGATAATGCTCGGAATGCTAATCGTTTACGTCTCACTTACCTATATCGTGCAATTTTTCACCGGATATTTCTGAGCCGTAACAAAGATCCCCGGCAGTGAATATGCCCAGTTCTTTATTGATTATTAATGATTTTTTTATGCTAAAATATGCCTCATTGTTGAGAGATCCTCTCCGGTGAAAAACCTGAGAGCAATCAGTTTCATCCATTGAAAATCAATATCGAGGCAGGGCTTCATACACCATGATCATAGGAATAATCGCAGATACGCACGACAATATGACAACCCTTAGAAAGGCCGTGGATTATCTTAATGCAAAAAAAGTACAGCACGTGATCCACGCCGGGGATTTCACGTCCCCCTTCACTTCCCGTGTTTTGAAAGACCTGCAGGCCGAGTTCACCGGAATCTTCGGCAATAATGACGGAGACCGGCTTCTCCTGCAAAAACGTTTTAACGGAAGGCTCTTTAACCAGCCCTGTCTCCTCGAACTGCATACCAGAAAAATTGTCGTCATGCATGAGCATCACATTATTGACGCGCTGGCCGAAAGCGATCGTTACGATCTGGTAGTTTATGGACATACGCACGAGCCTGAAATCAGGAAAATAAAGAACACCCTGATCATTAATCCGGGTGAGGTGTGCGGCTGGCTGTACGGAAAATCCACCCTGGCAATCGCGGATCTTTCGGAAATGACCGCTGTGATCGTCGAACTTTAGCGAACAGACCTGAAAGCCATTGTGCTGTGATGGAAATCCCTTTTCTTATAATTGTCATTCCCGCTTGCCTGGAATCTTTTAGAAGGATTGCGGACAAGCCGCAATGACAGCCATTTATGCTCTTTTACGGGATTTTGATCGTTCTCTCATTAAAGCAAAGAAGCGTTGGACGCACTGTATTATATCTCGAATTCCTCGTCTTTGTGCGGCACATGGGTCTGGTAGGAGAACCGCTCGCGAATAAGCTCCTGAAACTCGAGTGATACCTTCTCCTCGCCGTGCACAATAAACAGCTCGGGACTGTTCCGGAAACGGGATATCCAGTCCATGAGCTCCCGCTGGTCAGCGTGGGCGGAAAAGCCACCGAGCGTATGTATCCTCGCCCTGACTTTGATATTTTCGCCAAGCACCTCGACAATCTTTTTCCCATCAACGATCTCTCTCCCGAGGGTGCCTTCGGCCTGGTATCCGACAAAGACGATACTGCTTTCCTCCCGCCAGAGGTTATGCCTCAGGTGATGGACGATCCTCCCGCCTTCGCACATGCCTGAACTCGCTATGATAATAGCCTCTTTTTTGATCCAGTTCAGCGCCATGGAATCTTCCGTTCTCCGGGTAAAATGGATCCTTATCGCGTCCCTGCTTTCTATATTAAATATCTGCCTTGCCTCTTCATCAAAATACTCCGGATGAGCAACATAAACCCCCGTAATCTTCTCGGCAAGGGGACTGTCGATATACACATTAATCCTGAACAGCCTGTCCTGCCTGACAAGCCTGTTGAGGATCAGGAGAAGATCCTGCGTCCTGCCAAGCGCGAAAGAAGGTATGATCACATTCCCTCCTCTTTTGAACGTCGCCTTGATCACCTCGACAAGTTCGTCGATTGATTCATCCATGCCCTTATGGTTTCTGTTGCCGTAGGTGGATTCGATAGTGAGGTAGTCCGTTTCCTCAACAAAAACAGGGTCCTGGACTATGGGGTTTTCTTTTTTTCCTATGTCCCCTGAAAAGACTATCTTCCTTTCGCCGGAACCGTCCTGATACCACAGTTCGAGCGTCGCGGATCCGAGGATGTGGCCTGCATCCACAAAACGGTAACGAATGCCCTCGCAGAGGGTTTCCACATCATTGTATTTCTTCCGTTCTACAAGGGAGAGTGCCTTATCCACATCCCGTCGGGTGTATATCGGTTCCGTTGTGGGAAGTCCCAGATGCAGGGCCATCCTGCTGTCCCACGCGGCGTTGTTTTCCTGTATGTGGGCAGAATCGAGGAGGATTATCTCGACAATGTCGGCAGCAGCGGAGGTGGTGATGATTTTCCCCTTAAAGCCCTCTTTCACCAGCCGCGGTACCAACCCTATGTGATCAAGGTGAGAATGTGTAAGAAATAAGCACTCCAGCTCAGAGGGATCAAATTCGAACGGTTTTCTGTTTACCGTATCGGCATCCGGTCCCTGGTACATGCCGCAATCAACCATAATCTTTACGTCTCCCGTGTGGAGATAAAAACAGGAACCTGTCACTGTTCTCACCCCGCCCAGAAACTTTATCTTCATCAGGATGCCCCCTACCCTTTATTTTTCAGAAATCTACTGTAGCAAAAAACGGAGAAAAATGCCGTGCTTGCAATTAAAAAGTACAATACTTATAATTAAAAGCCATATCGGGGATACTGAATTCCAAAGAAAGGCGCAGACCCCGATACTCATGCCATTGTCTGTTGAATGGCATCGCGCATAGTGCAACTGATGGTTAAAGAGACAAGTGTGAAATGATTTGCTTGCCATTTGTTGATGTGCCCCGGACGAATTATCAAAATCATTGTTTTTAGAGGTAACCGTGGAAGAAACCAACGAACTTATTGAACAAAGGATCAAAAAAGTAAGTGAGCTTAAAGAGATGGGAATCAAGCCCTACGGTGGCCCGTTTGACGCTTCCGATAATGCCGCGGGACTGCTGAATAAATACTCGGAGACACCGAAGGAAAGTCTTGAAGCGGAATCCGTTGCCTGCTCGCTCGCAGGAAGAATCATCACCATGAGGGATTTCGGCAAGGCCGCTTTTGCACACGTACAGGACAGCACCGGCAAGATTCAGATCTACCTGAAAAGAGACGTACTCGGCGAACAGCACAAATTACTCAAAAAACTGGACATCGGAGACATCATCGGCATAAGGGGAAGACTGTTCAGGACAAAAACAAATGAGTTGACTGTTGAAGTAGAGAGCTTCAGCCTCCTGACAAAGTCCATCCGCCCCCTTCCTGAAAAATGGCACGGACTGAAGGATATCGAGACAAGATACCGGCAGCGCTATATAGATCTGATTGTAAACCCCGAGGTGCGGGAAAACTTTGCCAAAAGAAGCGCCATCATTAAGGCGGTAAGGGATTTTCTCGAATCCAGGGGATTCATCGAAGTGGACACTCCCATGATGCACCAGATACCGGGCGGCGCGACCGCAAAACCGTTCAAAACTCACCACAACGCGCTCGGCATCGATCTGTATCTGAGGATAGCGCCTGAACTCTACCTGAAAAGACTCCTTGTCGGCGGATACGAGAGAGTATATGAGCTGAACAAGAATTTCAGGAATGAGGGCATATCGACAAGGCACAATCCGGAATTTTCGATGCTCGAATTCTACATCGCTTACAAAGACTATAACTTCCTCATGTCGCTGACGGAAGAACTTTTTTCTTATGTGGCGATGAAAGCCGTCGGTTCGCTGAAAATACCCTATGGCGACATGGAAATCGACCTCACCCCTCCATGGCCGAGAATCCCCATGCTCGAGGCCCTGGAAAAAAGCGGCGTCCCATCAGAGATATTCTCTGATGCCGAAAAGGCAAAGGCATGGGCAAGGGCGAACAAGATCGATATCCCCACCGGCTCATCCATGGGTAAAATACTCGATGAGATTTTCAAGGAAAAGGTCGAACCCTTCCTCATTCAGCCGACGTTCATCACCGACCATCCGGTTGAACTCTCTCCGCTCGCGAAAAGAAAAGCTGACAATCCCTCATTGGTCGAGAGGTTCGAACTCTTTATCTCCGCCAGGGAGATAGCCAACGCCTTTTCCGAACTGAATGACCCTTTCGATCAGAGGGAGCGTTTTCTTGAGCAGGTGCTGGCAAAGCAGGCTGGTGACGAGGAAGCCCATGAAATGGATGAGGATTTCATCAGGGCACTGGAAATCGGGATGCCTCCCGCGGCCGGTGAAGGGATAGGCATCGACAGACTGGTCATGCTGCTGACAAATTCATACTCTATTCGCGATGTTGTGCTCTTTCCGCAGCTGAAACCGGAAAAATAGGTGATGGATCTGATCTTGCGCCCAGTTAAACTGTTCTGTCCGGCAACTGCCCTGCTGCCCCCCTTTTTAGCGTCATGAAACTCCCCTA
>JAOUFP010000396.1 GCA_029858145.1 Nitrospirota bacterium
AGCTCATGGGGCTGAGCAGGCCCGAGGCGAGGTCTCTCAAGAGGGTCCTGCGGGAACTGGTCAGGGAGGGTGAAATTGTGCTCACCCGGAAGGGCCTGTACGGCCCTGCTGAAGAGATGAACCTGATAACAGGGTATTTCGAAGCGCACAGGGACGCATACGGCTTCGTCATTTCAGAGAAGCCCGGAGAGAGGGACCTGTTCATACCGCCGAGAGGTACCCTGGGTGCGATGAACGGAGACAGGGTGATCGTCAGGGTCGAGAACCAGAAAAAAAGAGAAGGAAGGATCATCAGGATACTCGAAAGGACGTTTTCAAAGATAGTTGGAAAAATAGAGATTACGAAGACCGCAACGTTTATCAGACCGAAAAACAAGTCTGTTCCCTTTGACCTCTACGTCAGTCCGGAAAACAGGGGACAGGCGAAAAGCGGGGACAACGTCGTTGCTGAGATCATCTCTTACCCGACGGATAAAAGGCCGCCGGAGGCAAAGGTGATCAAGGTCATCGAAAAACCTCAGGATCCGTTGTCGGAAATTGAGGCGATAATCGATGAATTCAACCTTCCCCGGAGATTCCCCAGGGCTGTTACAGAGGCGACAAAGCTTTTGGCCGGCAAATCAGTTCCGGCAAAGGACGGACAGAAGAGAAAGGACCTGAGGGACCTGCCGACAGTCACCATTGACGGTGAAAGGGCAAAGGACTTTGATGACGCGATTTCGATCAGTCTCATGGAGCACGGATACCGGCTCTGGGTGCATATCGCGGATGTTGGTTTTTATGTGCCATGGAATTCCCCGATTGACATCGAAGCGCGCAGTCGCGGCACGAGTGTCTACTTCCCTGACAGGGTGATCCCGATGCTTCCGAAGGAACTTTCAGAAGACCTCTGCAGTCTGAGGCCGAAGACAGACAGGCTTGCCTTTACGGTCGAGATGGATTTTGACAGATACGGTCGAAGGGTGGACGCGAAGTTCTATCCGAGCACGATCAGAAGCGATGAGAGGATGACGTATACATCCGTGAAAAAAATACTTGTCGACCACGACCCTGCGGAGAGAAAAACGTACGATTATCTCCTCAGGGATTTCGAGCTGATGGGGGAACTGTGCAATATCCTGCGACCGGTCAGGCTTGCGAGGGGCAGTCTTGATTTTGATCTTCCCGAGCCCGATGTGCTGCTCGACCTCCAGGGGAATCCCGAGGCCATATTGAAGGCAGAGAGAAACTTTGCCCATATGATCATAGAGGAGTTTATGATTGCGGCAAACGAGGCGGTGGCCGAACACCTGGAAAAACGCGGTGTGGCCAATCTCTACAGGATCCATGAAGAGCCTGATCCGATGAAGCTGGAAGAAATATTGAAGGTATTGAAACCTCTCGGAAAACTAAAAAGGGGTATCTTGAAACCAAAAGATTTTTCAGAGCTGCTGAAATCGATAAAAGGTGCCGCAGAAGAGGAGATCATAAACTATATTGTACTGAGAAGCCTTAAGCAGGCGAGATACTCACCCGTCAATGTCGGACATTTCGGGCTTGCCTCTGATTCCTACTCCCATTTCACCTCTCCGATACGGCGCTATCCTGACCTCGTTGTCCACAGGATACTGCGTGAAGTACTGACCCAAAAACTGATGTCAGACAGGAGAAAGAAGGAGCTTGAAGTCATGCTTCCTGATATCGCGTTCAGTTCTTCACGGACGGAAAGGCTGGCAGATGAAGCTGAAAAAGTGGTGATAAGGGCGATGAGGGTCTGGTTCATGAAGGACAAGGTGGGGGAAGAGTTCGATGGCAAAGTCGTTGGGGTAACGCCCTACGGCCTGAGAGTCCGGCTGAATGATTTTTATGTTGAGGGATTCCTCACGCTTTCATCGCTTACCGATGATTATTATCAATACAATGATAACACCATGAGACTGAGCGGGCGGCATTCCAACCGGTCATTCAGGCTTGGCCAGGAACTGCGCCTGAGGATTGACAGGGTTGATATGGAAGAAAGGGAGATTATTTTTGGAGTTGTCTGATGGTCTGGCTTCGCTGAGTTGATATCTTGACAAAAGGCTTTTTGCAGGAATATTATTGAACAAACGTAGCCGAAATCCCGCTATAGCGGGATGCGGGGGAACCATTATATGGGGCGAATTTCCCGGCAGTCACCGGGAATAGGGAACTTCCAGTCCCGAGCCCGTCAGCTAACCTCGCAGGCTTTGGAAGGAAATAATCTTCATGCAATATGATAACCTGCTGTATCCCCGTCTGTATCAATAGCGGAATATTATGACAGAAAAGCATTCACCTGTAACGGGGATAATAAAGTCCCTCGGACTTGTTTTTGGGGACATCGGGACAAGCCCCATTTATACAATGACTGTTGTATTCCTGTTGCTTGCCCCGACTCATGATACTATTCTCGGGGTGTTGTCCTTAATCATCTGGACACTGGTTACCCTTGTGACCATTCAGTATGCCCTGATCGCGATGAGCCTGAGCAGAAGGGGTGAAGGCGGCACCATTGTGCTCAGGGAAATCCTCGTTTCCAGTCTTAAATCGAAAAAAACAGTGGGCTTTATAAGCCTGTTGTCATTTATCGGGGTTTCCCTTCTCATCGGCGACGGTGTCATTACGCCTGCCATAAGCATCCTGAGCGCTGTAGAAGGTTCTCTTTTGATCCCCGGCCTTGAAGGACTGTCAAAGGCAGATATTGTGGTGATAGCAGGGATAATTGCCGTTGGTCTTTTTGCTGTTCAAAACAAGGGGACTGAAAGAGTGGCCGGTGCCTTTGGCCCGATCATGATTGTCTGGTTTCTGTCCCTGTCAATTCTAGGGATATTATTTATTTCTGAAGCCCCTCAAGTCTTATACGCATTGAACCCTTATTACGGGATAAAGTTTCTGGCTGAAAACGGCCTGAAGGGATTTATAACTCTCGGGGAGATTATACTCTG
>JAOUFP010000397.1 GCA_029858145.1 Nitrospirota bacterium
CGGAATGCTGCGGTTTCGGAGGGGTCTTCTGTTCTTCCTACCGGGAGATCTCGCAGAGTCTCCTGCGCAGCAGCGCGCAGCACCTTCTGGATACAAAGGCGGAGGCTGTGGTCACCTCCTGTCCCGGATGCATGCTGCAGCTTGGACAGAATATCACCGACCGTCCCGTCCTGCACCTGGTCGAGCTGATCGAAGAGGCATACTGCCTGCGTCCCTCGGAAAAGACGGGATAACAGACCTGTTTCCGTTATAGGCAAAAGTTCCTTTTTCCGTATATAATAAGGGAAATTTGCCAAAGGAGACGAATATGAAATTTTTTATCGATACCGCAAATACTGATGAAATCAGAAAGGCCTGGGAACTGGGAGTCATCGACGGTGTCACCACAAATCCTTCGCTCATATCAAAAGAAGGAACAGAACCGGTCCAGTTGCTCAAAACCATCTGCGGTATCGTAAACGGCCCCGTAAATGCCGAGGTCGTAGGTCTCACCGCCGACGTGATGATAAAAGAAGCCAAAACATTATCGAAAATACACAAAAATATCGTGGTGAAAATTCCGATGATCGAGGAGGGCCTGAAGGCAGTCAGGACGCTGTCGGCACAGGGGATCAGAACAAATGTGACGCTCATATTTTCTGCCACACAGGCGCTTCTGGCCGCAAAGGCGGGCGCGAGCTATGTAAGCCCATTTGTCGGGCGGCTCGACGACATTACCCATGACGGCATGGAACTCGTAAATCAGATCCTCGACATCTATGACAACTATCTCTTTGAGACGGAGATCATCGTCGCGAGCGTCAGAAATCCGCTCCATGTGCTCGACGCGGCCAGGATGGGCGCGGACATCGCCACTGTGCCTTACGCCGTGATACAGCAGCTGGCCAAACATCCCCTGACAGACATCGGCCTTGCAAAGTTTCTGAAAGACTGGGAAAAAGTGCCCCAGAAGAAGGCGAAGAAATGAACTGCCACAAAGAAAGAAGGTGACGGCATATGCCTATTTATGAATATAAATGCAACCAGTGCGGGGAAGACTTCGAAAAGCTCGTGTTCGGGAACAAGCAGGTGGACTGCCCCAAATGCAGTTCGCCGGACGTCAGGAAGAAGCTCTCCGCCTTCGGCATGAGCGGCGTGGAAAAGCCCTTTGCCGGTTCCTCTTCAGGCTGCTCTTCATGCAGCAAGGGATCTTGCAGTTCCTGCGGTTAGTCTCCATTCAGAAATTGCGGACGTAAGGCTTTTGGACGGAGGCGGGACAGGGGTTCCGGGCGGTTTCTTTTGCCGATAGTCGGGAATAATCCTGGTTGGTCCCGCGCTGATCTAATACTTTTCCGGACAGATAAAAGGGTTTCCCCTGATGATCCCCGACACCTTCAGCGGGGTGCCTTCCATGGTAAATACCGCCATGCCGCGTTCATCGATCTTTTTGCCGGATATCATCCAGGTGCTCTTCCAGGAGATGTTTACATGCAGCTGATTATTCTCTATCTCCACCCATCTCGGCGTAAAGGTGATCTCGACGCCGTCGTATGTCCTGGTATTCGCCGTGATAGCCTTATATCCCGCGTCAGTGGAATTGTTGCGCAGCGTTATCGTATCTTTGACCATAAACGCATCTTTTACCGTGTCCGCCAGGGCAAATGCCTCCATGGTGAGCTTCGACTCCTGCGAGACCTGCTTGACCTCTTTTTTCGAGCACGACACGAGCAGCATCCCGGCAAGCACTATGAGCAGTATTTTTTTCATGACCCCTCCCGCTGATACGAATCTTCTATGCGCTAATAATAAAGCTTACCTCCTTTTTTTGCAATATGCCGATAAAGAGAACTTTCCGGTTGTAAAAACCTATTCCCGGTGCTATGCTCTTTCTATTTGAAATCAACAGTATGATCGATACATGCTATCAAAAGTTCTGAGTTCGAGCGTCATCGGCATCGAGGCGCATACGGTGGAGGTCGAAGTCGACATCTCTTCCCGGGGCCTGCCTCATTTTTCGATGGTGGGGCTTCCTGACGCCGCGGTCAAGGAAAGCCGCGACCGGGTCAGGGCGGCCCTGAAAAATATCGGCTTTCATTTCCCGCTCAAGCAGATCACTGTCAACCTCGCTCCCGCAGACCTGAAAAAGGAAGGCTCCTCGTTCGATCTCCCGATAGCGATAGGGATCATCGCCTCGGAAGGCCTCATTGATCCGGAATGCCTGAAGGGCTATATTTTTACCGGAGAGCTCTCCCTTGACGGAAAGATAAAGCCGGTCAGGGGCGCGCTTTCGATTGCGCTCCTGGCGCGCAGCCTCGGACTCAGGGGCATCATCCTCCCTGCAGAAAACGCGCCTGAAGCAGCGGTCGTGGACAACACAAGGGTGTTCGGGATAGGAAACCTGCCGGACGTGATCACCTTTCTGCGGGGAGAAAAGGCCGTCGAGCCCTATGTCACCGACATAGCTGAGACAATGAAGGAGCATTCCGTCTATGAAGACGATTTCTCTGAGGTAAAGGGCCAGGAGCACTCAAAGAGGGCGCTGGAAGTTGCCGCGGCAGGAGGCCACAACGTGCTGATGATCGGGCCTCCCGGCTCGGGCAAGACCATGCTTTCAAAGCGGCTGGCGTCCATCCTGCCGGGGATGACCTTTGACGAGGCGCTCGAGACCACCCGCATCCACAGTGTCGCGGGGCTTCTGAAGGAAGGACAGCCCCTGCTCGCCCTGCGGCCCTTCAGGGCGCCGCACCATACGATATCCGACGTCGCGCTCATCGGCGGGGGGCAGGTCCCGAAGCCCGGAGAGGTGAGCATCGCCCATAACGGCGTGCTGTTTCTGGATGAGATTCCGGAATTCAAAAGAAACGTGCTGGAGGTGCTGCGGCAGCCGCTCGAAAACGGCGAGGTGACCGTCTCGAGGGCGGTCGCCTCGATCACCTATCCCGCCTCCTTCATGCTCGTCAGCG
>JAOUFP010000398.1 GCA_029858145.1 Nitrospirota bacterium
GTATTCCGTCAGGCTTGACGAGGACCGCCAGTTGCTTGGAAAATCGCAGGCCTCCTTCACGATGAACCCTTCCGCCTTTATGCCGCCGGCCGACTCGATATCCTCTTCCGTAACGCCGTAATTGCCGATCTGCGTGTACGTCATGGTGACGATCTGCCCCTTATAGGAGGCGTCGGTGAGTATCTCCTGGTATCCTGTCATGGAGGTATTGAAGACGACCTCTCCGATTGTTTCACCTTCGGCCCCGAAGCCGAACCCTTCAAAGACTGTTCCGTCAGCAAGAACCAGTAATGCCTTTATTCCCATGTATAGATCCTTCCCTTTGCGATGGTTGCCACCGGCCGTGTGCTCAGTTTCCACCCTTCAAAGGGGGTATTCGTCCCCTTTGACCTGAATTTGGCCGGATCAACTGTATATTCATTGTGTGCGTCCAGAATGACCACGTCAGCGTCGGCCCCCGGTTTAAGTGTTCCCTTTTGTATCCCTGTGATCTTCGAGGGATTCAGGGCCATCTTTTCTATCAGCTGATTCAGGGTGAGCACCCCGTCGTCAACGAGCTTCATGCTCAGACCTATCGCTGTCTCGAACCCTGAAATGCCCGAAGGAGCGAGATCAAATTCACCGAGTTTCTCGTCTTTGTGATGAGGCGCATGGTCGGTAGCGATCACATCCAGGGTGCCGTCGGAAAGCCCTTCCTTGACCGCCTCCACATCCTCTTTTCTTCTGAGCGGCGGGTTCACTTTCGCGTTTGCGTTATATCCGTCGACCGCGTCTTCGGTGATACTGAAATAGTGCGGACAGGTTTCTGCGGTGATATCGGCGATCCCCCTTATCTTTGCCAACCGGATCAGCTCCACCGACCCCCTGGTCGAAACGTGGGCGATATGCAGCCTTCCCCCGGTCAGTTCCGCCAGGGCGATGTCCCTCGCGATCATGATCTCTTCAGCCTGCGCCGGGATGCCCCTGAGCCCCAGTTTTAACGAGAGAAGCCCCTCGTTCATCACCCCTCCAGCGGCAAGGGAGAGGTCCTCTGCGTGGGAAATAACCGGCACGCTGAATATCTTCGAGTATTCGAGCGCCCTGCGCATGATCAGGCTGTCCATGACAGGTCTCCCGTCATCGGAAAAGGCGATGCAGCCAGCCTCGTACATCATGCCGAATTCAGCGAGTTCCTCGCCTTTCTGGCCTTTGGTGATGGCGCCGACCGGGAATACGTCGCAGAATCCCGCCTCGTCCGCCTTCTTCAAAATGAAGTCGGTAATGCTCGCGTTGTCGTTGACGGGGCTGGTATTCGGCATGCAGCAGACCGAGGTGATCCCTCCCGCAATCGCTGCCTCTGTTCCTGTCTGTATCGTCTCCTTGTACTCGAACCCCGGCTCCCGCAGGTGCACATGCATATCGACAAGGCCTGCCAGTATGAGCAACCCTTCCGCATTGAACGTGATCATCTCCGCATCTTCTGTCTTGCGTCCGGAGATATTTCTGGACACCTTTTGGCCTTTGCCCTTCGTTTCATGGGACTTCAGCTCCCTGATCTTTCCATCAGCGATTAGAATATCACATATCCCGTCGATTCCCTGTGAAGGGTCCGCCAGATGACCGTTTTTTATCAGTATGTTCATGCCCTTACCCCTGAAAGGAGATATAGTACCGCCATCCTTACCGCAAGTCCGTTTGTCACCTGCTCCAGGATGACTGATTTTGATCCATCGGCTACTTCCGATGCTATTTCCACCCCTCTGTTCATCGGGCCGGGGTGCATGACGATCGCGTCTTTGTCGGCAAGGGCAAGACGTTTCGCCGTCAGGCCCCAGTTCCGGAAATATTCGACCGTCGAGGGGAAAAAGCCTTTTCCCTGTCTTTCCATCTGAATCCTCAGCATCATCACGACATCGGCCCCCTTCAGCCCTGTATCCATGTCCGAAAATATTCCGGCGCCGAGTTCCTTCATATAAGAAGGCACCAGCGTCGGCGGACCGATAAGCCTTACCCTGGCTCCCAGTTTCTTCAATGCGTATATGTTCGATTTCGCCACCCTGCTGTGCAGGATATCCCCGACTATTGCCACCTCCAGCCCCTTGATGCCGCCCTTTTTTTCACGTATCGTGAACAGGTCGAGCAGCGCCTGGGTGGGATGTTCGTTCGTGCCGTCACCCGCGTTTACGACCGATGCGTCGAGGTTTTTCGCGAGGAAGTGTGCTGCGCCTGAGCACGAATGCCGCAGAATGATAAAGTCCGCACCCAGCGCCAGCACGGTGCGAGCGGTATCCTGGAGGGTTTCTCCCTTCACCACGCTGCTTGTCGAGGTGGAGATATTTATTACGTCCGTGCTCAGCCTCTTTGCGGCAAGCTCAAACGAAGTTCTGGTCCTCGTCGAAGGTTCATAAAAAAGGTTCACCGCTGTCTTGCCCCGCAGCGCAGGGACCTTTTTTATATCCCTTTCGAGTACATCCCTGAAACCCGAGGACGTTTCGAGAATGAGTTCAATGTCCTCAGCCCCCAGCTCCTTTATGCCGAGAAGGTCTTTGGACTGAAGGCTCATTCGAGGACCACTCTGTCTTCTCCCCCCTCTTCTTCGAGCAGGACCCTTACCGTCTCGTTTTTCGAGGTCGGTATGTTCTTTCCGACAAAATCCGCCTTTATCGGAAGTTCCCTGTGCCCCCGGTCGACAAGCACCGCGAGCTGGATCGCGGAGGGCCTTCCCAGGTCCATGATCGCGTCCATTGCCGCCCGGATCGATCTCCCGGTAAAGAGGACGTCATCCACCAGGACCACTTTTTTATTGTCGACGTCGCAGTTTACCTGTGTTCTCCGCACCATCGGCTGATCTTTTCTTACATTGATGTCGTCACGGTAGAGGGTGATATCAAGGGTGCCGACCGGAATGCTTTTCCCTTCGATCGTCTCGAGCCTGCTGCTCAGCCTTTTTGCGAT
>JAOUFP010000399.1 GCA_029858145.1 Nitrospirota bacterium
TGCGTTAATCACGAATTTGGGAATATTCATATACGGACGTTGATATTTTCAGTGAAAAATATATACCGTGTATCAGTTTTCATTCGCGTTCTTCCTCTATCCAGCGTTTCCAGGTTTCAGGGTCGTAACCTGCCGTGGCCTTTTTTCCATTTCTGACGATGGGGGTTCGAAAAAGGAGAGGGTTTTCGAGCAATTTTTCTTCTACAGAGAATTTCATATATGCCAGATTCTGCCTGATAAATTCCTTTCCCTCTTTGTCGATCAGGCTCTCGGCATTGATGGCAGAAGAAATACTCTGAAATTCTCCCCGGCTCATGGGTTTTTCCTGCATATTGATGGATTGAAAAGAAATATGCCTTTCTTTAAAAAATCGTTCCGCTTTTTTTGTTTCAGAGCATTTTTTAAGGCCGAAAATCTGGATATTCACTTTTCCTGAATGATCCCTTGATGCTGAATGTCAAATGGAAAAATAGTTGCCCCCAGGTTTTTCAGCTCAAAGATTGCCGGAACTGGAGAAGACTTTGCTTGCTGCACGAATTATACCCTGTCTGGATGTTAAAGATGGACGAGTCGTCAAGGGGATCAACTTTGTTGATCTGCGTGATGCCGGAGATCCCGTCGATAATGCAAAATATTATGCCGAAACGGGAGCGGATGAGCTTACCTTTCTGGATATTACAGCCAGCTCCGATAAACGCGGAATCGTCGTTCGTCTGGTGGAGCGTGTTGCGGATGAAATATTTATTCCTTTTACAGTGGGCGGCGGAATACGAACCGTGGACGATGTGAAGGCGGTATTGTATGCGGGCGCAGATAAGGTGTCCATAAATACAGCTGCCTTTCAAAATCCTTCTGTTCTGGACGGTTCTGCGAAGATTTTCGGAAGTCAGTGCATTGTATGTGCCATCGATGCCAGAAGAACTTCCTCTCCCGGCATGAAGTATGAGGTTTATCTCAACGGGGGAAGAACTCCCACGGGAAGAGATGCGATTTCATGGGCGAAGGAAGCTGAGAGCCGGGGAGCGGGTGAAATTCTGCTCACCAGCATGGATAGGGACGGTACGGGGGACGGGTACGATCTTGAATTAACCCGCGATGTGCATGAAGCGGTTTCCGTTCCTGTGATAGCCTCGGGGGGGGCGGGCGGACCGATACATCTTGCTGAGGCCGTAATTGAGGGTAAGGCCGATGCAGTGCTTGCAGCGTCTATTTTTCATTTTCGTGAGCATACCATAGACGATGTTAAAAAATATATGCAGGATAGGGGTATTCCCGTGCGAAGGGATATTGAAAATGCAAAAAAGAAACCCTGTTGATCACAGAGGGTTTCTTGCTCGGGAACTAAAAAAAATACGCGGTTATGGATAACAATATGAGTTTTTTAAATGAATTGGAAGAGGTTCTAAAATTAAGAAAGGAAAAGTTGCCTGATAATTCATACACGGCCAGGCTTTTCCGCGAGGGAGATGACAGAATCCTGAAAAAAATTGTGGAAGAGGCCGGCGAGGTCGTTATTGCTGCGAAGAACACAGACAGACAGGAAATCGTTCATGAGGCCGCAGATCTCCTCTTTCATCTTATTATGATTCTGGTACAGAAGGGACTGACGCTTCAGGATATTGAGGACGAATTGAAAAAACGTCACAGCTGATTTTGCATAATTATGAAAGCACAGCATCCAGATAGAGCGCTTTTCCCGGGCGAAAAACAATTTCCCATCATACCGGGCTGCGAACATTTTGCGGGTTCAGAAAAATTAATTCAGAAAGCATTCTCATTTCAAAAAGAAAAGGGACCCGTATTCGATATTACTCAGGATTGTGAAGACGGGGCACCTGAGGGCGAAGAAAAGGGCCATGCTGAAATGATTGTTCGCATGACGAATTCTGAAGATAATCATTACAAAATGGCAGGAGTAAGAGTTCACGACTACAGCAGTTCATTCTGGAAGCAGGATGTTGAAATTCTTGTAGGCGGCGCAGGCGAAAAACTCGCTTATATCACCATACCCAAACCAACCTCGGCGGATCAGGTGGAAGAGATGATTGCTTTTATTCAGAGTGTCGCTTTAAAGGCCGGTATAAACCGCGAAATTCCCATTCATGTTCTCATTGAAACTCACGGCGCTCTTTATGATGCAAGACGAATTGCAATGCTTCCCTGGATGCAGGTTCTGGATTTCGGTCTTATGGATTTCGTATCCGGGCACCATGGGGCCATAGGGCTTTCCAATATGAAAAGTCCCGGCCAGTTTGAGCACCAACTTCTTCGCCGTGCAAAGGCGGAGGTTGTCGCCGCGGCATTATCTGCCGGCGTTGTTCCGGCGCATAACGTCACGCTGGATCTTAAAAATTACGAACAAACATATGCAGACGCCCTGAGGGCAAAAGATGAATTCGGATTTCTTCGTATGTGGTCCATATATCCCACACAGATCGATGCAATTGTTTCCGCCATGAAGCCGGACATGTCCGAAGTTCAGAAGGGCGTTGATATCCTTCTTAAGGCACAGGATGCTGATTGGGGTCCAATCCAGCATGAAGGCGAACTTCACGACAGGGCCACCTTTCGCGGTTACTGGACCATTGTCAAGAGGGCCAGAATTTCAGGAATTATTCTATCCGAAGAGGCGGTTGCCCGCTGGTTCTCCTGAAAGCAATTCATCAAGCGATCGAATCATTGTGATCCGTAAAATATTAATTCTTGAGTTTGGATAAATGCATTTTAGAGAAAGATGCAATATCCCCGATCGCGTTTTGAGCCAGTTCTTCGATATGTTTATTTTCTGTGCGCCTGTTCACGAGAACGATATGCAGCAATTGCGGTTCATTGATGGGTTTTCCTATCTGGGAAACAATATAGACTTTTGCTCCATCGGCCAAATTATTTTGCACCAGCATGCGGCTTAAGTGGAGAGCGAAGTGATTGTAAA
>JAOUFP010000400.1 GCA_029858145.1 Nitrospirota bacterium
ACTCTGCGAAGAGCATAGCGGTCATGGCAAAGAATCCCGGAAAATACTGGGATTATATATCAGGCGGAAGCGGAGGGGGCAAAAAGCCTGCAAAAGGCGCCCTGCCGATCGTGGCTGTCCCCACGACCGCGGGGACAGGAACAGAGGCAGATCAGTGGACCGTCATAACAAAGACAGACACAAAAGAGAAGATCGGCTGGGGAAATGACTCCACCTTCCCGGTCCTTTCAATCGTGGACCCTGAACTCATGCTGAGCGTCCCTTTCTCGATAACGGCGCATACCGGAATGGACGCTTTCTTCCATGCAGCGGAGGCATACCTCTCGACGATGAACAACCCCGTCAGCGACCATCTGGCCTTGGAAGCGATCAGTCTTATCACTGATTTTCTTCCTATAGCAGTTGAAGACGGCGGCAATCTTGAGGCACGGACATATCTTGCATGGGCAAGCACGGAAGCAGGAATATGCGAATCCCTCTCGAGCTGCATCTCCCAGCATTCCATAGAGCACGCGCTCAGCGCTTATTATCCCGAAGTTCCGCATGGCTCCGGCCTTGCGATGCTCTCGATATCCTATTTCAAGTTTCTCGCAGAAAAATATGCGGATCGTTTTCCTGACATGGCCATGGCGATGGGTGAAAACATCCACGCTATGGAACTGAAAAAAGATATGTCGTTCTCATTTATCGTCGGATTGAAAAAATTATTGAAAAGGATCGGCCTCAACGCTGAAAAACTCTCCGACTACGGAGTGCGAAAGGGTGATCTGCAACTGATCGCTGAAAACGCATTCTATACCATGGGAGACCTCTTTGAGGCGACCCCTGTAAAGATGACGGTACAGGACGTTGTTTCTGTCCTGGAGGAGGCCTATGATTAAAACTAGTTACAAATGCATAAGTCTCATTCCCTGCGGGATTCGACACCGTTCTGGTGAATCAGGGACAGGACTATAGGGCCCGATGCAGGAAGACAATCACATAAAAGATTTCGACCACATAGAAATACCTGTCGACGGAACACTCGACCTGCACACCTTCGACCCCCGGGACCTGAAGGAACTGCTCCCCGATTATCTCGAGGCCTGCCGCGAAAAGAAGATTCTGCAGGTGCGCGTCATCCACGGGAAAGGGAGTGGTTTTCTGAAAAAAAGAGTCCATTCCATACTCTCGAGGCTCAGCAGCGTTGAGTCATTTAAACAGGCAGGAGACGATGCAGGCGGATGGGGAGCTACCATTGTAATCCTCAAGCCTCGCGGGAGCTAACATCTCTGCCACAGTATCGATGCAACATCCGCTCAAATCTCCAACGCTCCCTGACTACTTCTTAAGCGATTTCCCCAATCTCCGTTCAATTGATTTCACCTTCGCTTCTATTCTGTTCGGCTTGCCCATTCTGTCATCGATCACAATCCTGGTTATCGCCCGCTCGCTGTTCTTCATGACTATCTTGTGGCATTTCTTTATGAGCTTCATCACTTCATCCCATTCGCCTTCGATGACAGTGCCCATGGGATTGACCTTGTACGGCAAGCCGCTTTCATCAACAATCCTCAAGACTTCTGCAAGCTGGGCACTGACACTGCTGCCGGTTCCAACCGGCACAATGCTGAATTCTGCCAACATGGTTTCCTCCTTATGCTTTCACGAAATCAATACCCGGAACCCTTCCCCATGTCAAAAGAATATCAAAAAATGGGTCACAGGAATAGTGTTATCCGAAGAATGGGAGTTGCTCCGAACAAAAGACTGCATGAGGCATTCGTCGTTCCGATATTTCTATCCGCGGCGGTTGTGATGCGCTATAATTTTTATAGCCCATGGATAACGATCGCTTCATACTTCCTGAAATCTTCACCGTCTCACTTGCAAGCCTCGCCTATGAAATCACTCTCACGAGAATTTTTTCGATATCCCTCTGGTACCACTTCGCGTTCATGGTCATCAGCATCGCCATGCTCGGGATCGCGGCAAGCGGAACCCTGCTTTCCCTCTATCCGAAGCTGAAGGATCCCGGCCGCATACAGTCTTACATTTTGTTCTTCTGCATAAGCCTTCCCGCAAGCTATCTTCTGATGAACAGCATCCCCTTTGATCCGGCGCGTCTCTCCTGGGACAGGTCCCAGATCCTTTATCTCAGCCTCTACTACATCGTTCTTTCTTTGCCCTTTTTTTCGTTCGGACTGATCATCTCGTCAGCTCTTTCTACCATGACCAGAATAACAGGACATCTCTACGGCGCAGACCTGACCGGGGCCGGGGCCGGTTCTCTGCTGACGCTCTGGCTGTTGTCTGCCGGCGGTCCTGAGCAGACCGTATTCATCGTAGCCGCTCTTCCCGCGCTTGTGTTATGCATATTCAGCAGGAGGGGCATACGCCTTGCTGCCTTCATCATCTTCATCATGAATATCCTTTTCGCTTATGTGCATCCACAGTTTATAGAGCCGCGCATATCCCCCTATAAGCCGCTCGAGACCGCTTTGCGGTTTCCCGGAGCGGAACATCTTAAAACCTATTACAGCCCTTTTAACCGGGTAGATCTTTTCAAAAGTCCCGCCGTCAGGTTCGCCCCCGGCCTGAGCTTCAAATACCTGAGGGACCTTCCCGAACAGACCGGCATCTCGATGGATGCCGGTGATATCCACGCGATTACAGAAGACAGAGACAGGAAGGACCTCGCTTTTCTGGCATACCTTCCTTCGTCTGTGCCCTATGAACTCTCACCGAAAAAAGAAGTGCTGATAGTCGAACCCAGGGGAGGTCTTTCAGTCCTTCAGGCTGAATATTACAGAGCTTTGCATATTTATAAAGTCGATTCAAACCCTCTTGTCATCAAAGCGGTCAGAGAATATCAAAAGAGGTTTTCTTCATCCATCTACGAAAAAAATACCCGGGCGGGATTGGGGAGAAGTCTTCTTGT
>JAOUFP010000401.1 GCA_029858145.1 Nitrospirota bacterium
CAGACAGGGGACATTCATGACCCTGACTTTCTCTCCGCTTCAATTTTTACCCTTCAATGGCACATCACCCAGGCCTGTGACCTGCATTGCAAACACTGTTATGACCGGAGTGAACGCGGCTCATTGGCATTTGCGGACGCGCTGAAGATCCTCAGTGACCTTTCCAACTTCTGCAGGGTGAAGCATGTCCGGGCACAGATCTCTTTTTCCGGGGGGAACCCTCTCCTCTATCCCCATTTTATGGAACTCTACCGCGAGGCAGCAAAGAGGGGATTCTCGCTTGCGATTCTGGGAAACCCGGCTCCGCGTGAGCGGATTGAGGCCCTCATCAGAATCGAAAAGCCGGTGTTTTTTCAGGTGAGTCTCGAGGGCCTCGAGGAACATAACGACAGGATTCGCGGCATCGGGCACTTCAAACGGACGCTGGCATTTCTCGGGACGTTGCGCGACCTGGGGATTTACTCCATGGTGATGCTGACGCTCACGAAAGACAACATGAGCCAGATACTCCCGCTCTGCGAGACCCTCCGCGGCCTGACCGATCTTTTCACGTTCAACCGGCTGGCGATGGTGGGGGAGGGTGTTAACCTCAGCCTGCCTTCTCGAAAAGAATATGCCCTTTTTCTGGAACAGTATATCGCGGCTTCCGAAGCCAATCCTGTTATGGGATTAAAAGATAACCTCATGAATATCATCTTTCATGAGAGGGGCGACGAAGTCTTTGGAGGGTGTACCGGCTTTGGATGCGGGGCCGCATTCAACTTCATCTCGGTCCTCTCAGACGGTGAGGTGCACGCCTGCCGCAAGTTTCCCTCCCGTGTCGGCAATATTTTCCAGAACAGCCTGCTCGAAATCTATGATTCTAAAGCTGCGGAATGCTTCCGTCAGAGACCACAGGGGTGTTCAGGTTGTCCGATCCGGCTCGTCTGCGGCGGCTGTCTTGCCGTCACGCATGGCCATGGCATTGATATTTCCAGGGAGCGCGACCCCTATTGTTTTATCAATAAATAGGGACACATCCCATTTTCCCGTGCAGTGCTTCACCGTCGATATGATGTACTTCCCGATCTTCAGGATGAAAAAATACGCCTTCCATATTTGTTCCCATGGCAAATGTCATCAGCAAATGCCTGTGCTTAGACCATCATCTTTTTTGCCAAGAACAATTCGTCATGAGGTTTTTTTTCAAGTACAATAAAATTCAGACTACCACGTGACAGGGGAGGAGAGAAAAAATGAGAAACCGAGCAAGAGTGATCGCCTTGCTGCTGCCAGCCGTCCTTCTGGCAGTGGCACTGTTATCGCCGGCAAATGCCTTGGAGGCCCCGCGGATGCCGCTGGAAGAACTGAAGGCGAATCTCGGCAATCCCGGGATCATTATAATCGACGTTCGCGCATTTACCGACTGGCTTCTGACTTCTCAGAAGATCAAAGGTGCTGTAAGGGAGAACCCGCGTCAGCTCGATACATGGATCGGAAAGTATGCGAAGGACCAGACGATAGTACTCTACTGCGCCTGACGGAACGAGGCGACCAGCGCAAGGCTTGCGCTCATGATGATCGAGAAGGGCTTCACCAATGTCTACGCTTTGAAAGGAGGCTGGAACGGCTGGATCAAGGCCGGTTATCCGACAGAGCCGAAGTAGTGGTGTTGTTTCTTTAAACAGCGAAATAAGAACATTTATAATCTGGCAAGTCAAGCACTCCCGGGGGCCTTGGAGTGCTTGAACGGAGCATCCGCTTCCTGATTTGCTGATTCGCTTCGGAAAGCCGCGCAGGGCTTTCGTGGAGCAATGACTTCTTCAAGATATTGCGGTGCCGGCAGAATAATCAGACCGGCGGCCTTCTTATCTCACGCGTTTTATCCATTTCCCGATCTCGACGGCACAGAAAACAATCGACGACAACAGAATTGTCAGTGCAAGTTCGTTCAGGGTCAGAGGTTCTGTCTTGAATATCGGGTTCAGGACCGGCACGTAGACCGTCGCCATCTGCAGGGCAAAGGTCAGTGCCACTGCACCGAACATGTATTTGTTGGAAAAAAGCCCTATTTTAAACAATGATTCCTTTTCCGACCTCAACGCTAGAACATTGCCCATTTGGCTCAGGCAGAGCACGGTGAAGACCATTGTCTGCCAGTGCGCATGACCGGTCTTTATCGCCCATGCCTGGGTGAACAGGGAAACAGCTCCCATAAGGAGGCCTACCCATATTACATCGATCCCGAGGCCCTGCGAGAATATGCTCTCCTGAGGATGCCTCGGTGGCCTGTTCATGACACCTTTTTCAGCAGGCTCTGCAGCCAACGCCAGACCAGGAAGCCCGTCAGTGACAAGATTGATCCAGAGTATATGGATGGGCAGCAGAGGGATCGGGAGTCCGAGAAATGGTGCGAGGAATATCGTCCATATCTCGCCTGAATTGCTTGTCATGGTGTATTTGATGAACTTGCGGATATTATCAAAGATCCGCCTTCCCTCCTTCACCGCTTTCACAATCGTGGCAAAATTATCATCAAGGAGGATCATATGCGCCGCCTCTTTCGATACGTCTGTCCCCGTTATCCCCATGGCGACGCCGATATCCGCCCGCTTCAGGGCAGGCGCGTCGTTGACGCCGTCTCCGGTCATTGCAGCAAACTGTCCTTTATCCTGAAGCGCCTTCACAATCTTCAGCTTTTGTTCGGGGGCGACCCTCGCGTAGACCCTGATATGCTCGACCCTCTCTTCGAATTCCTCCAGAGTCAGCTTTTCAAGCTCCCGGCCTGTCATTACCGTCCTTACGTCATCCTGAATGATGCCGAGTCGTTTGGCTATCGCCATTGCCGTGATTGGATGATCCCCTGTGATCATTACCGGTTTTATGCCTGCTGACTTGCAGAGCGACACTGCCTCTTTTGCTTCCTCTCTCGGAGGGTCC
>JAOUFP010000402.1 GCA_029858145.1 Nitrospirota bacterium
AGCCGGAGGTGTCGAAAATGCTTATCTCCCCTATCCCGCAGACCCCTGACGCAAGGGCGCTCCAGTACGTCTCTTTCCCGATGCCGATGGAGGAGACAACGCCGATGCCGGTGATGACAGGCCTTCTCATTTCAGGGTTCTTTCCCTGACCGTGACGCCCTCCGGAGGAACAAAATTGAAGAGGGCATCCTCAATTTCCCTGTTGATGCGGGCATCCCTGAAGGTGATCACCGTCTCTTCATCATTCGAATCCACCAGGGTTATCTTTCCGGGGAAAGAAGACTCTCTGTTGAACTCCATCTCTATCTGCCGCACCGGACCTTTTGTCTTTGGAGCGAGACGGAGTATTAAAACGTTCTTTTCTTTCCTTGCGGCAATGGCGTAGTCTCTGGAGAGGGAAGAGATATCAAAATGCATCAGGGATGAATATTGCGGTATGCCGCTGAGGCTGTCGGCTTCCTTCAGTTCAGGATAGTAGAGCCACAATTCTTTCCCGTTATACATTACCTGCATGCTGGTGCTGCCGCCGTATTCCCAGCGGATCATTCCGGGCTGTTTGTAGAAGAACCTGCCGGTGCTGCGTATCGGTTTTGTGAGCAGCTTTGTATGCTTTTCCTGCATAAAGAGGGCGCTGACGGTCTCTATCTCAGCCTGTTTCTTCTTCAGCTCATCGACGATGCCGGCGCCGGCAGCAGACGCGAGGAAAAAAAAGAAGATAACGTGCAGGCTTACAGGCAGGCAGACCGGCAAAAGGAACTTCCTCACGACAGGTCTTTCCCCCATTTCCCGCAGGAATCCCCCCATCTGGCTATCACCGTCTCGCTGTCATTGATCTCGATCACGCCGCAGGCATTCGGGCAGTCGGAGCAGTAAAAACTCGAGGTATGCAGCTGCTGTTCTGATACGGCCAGCCCCTTGAATCTCGTTTCTTTCGTATCCCGCGCGAGAAGCGCGGCGCCGATCGCCCCCATGATCGGGTAGTACCCCGGGACGATGAACTCTTTCTTCAATTCCCTTTCGAAGGCCGCCCTTATCCCCGGATTCGCCGCAACCCCTCCCTGGAAGATCACAGGCCCGCTGATGTCTTTCCCCCTGGCGAGATTGTTGAGATAATTTCTGACGAGGGCGTCGCACAGGCCCGCCAGGATGTCCTCGAGGTTATGGCCCATCTGCTGTTTATGGATCATATCTGATTCCGCGAAGACCGTGCACCGTCCGGCGATGCGCGCGGGTGATCCGGAGGCGAGCGCGCGGGTCCCGAACTCTTCGATCCTGATGCCGAGGCGAGTTGCCTGGTGTTCGAGGAACGAGCCGGTGCCTGCGGCGCAAACGGTATTCATCGAAAAGTCCACCACAACGCCGTTCCGGATGAGGATGAGCTTGGAATCCTGGCCGCCGATCTCTATGATCGTTCTCACGTTCGGGATAAGATGGACCGCGGACAAGGCATGCGCGGTGATCTCGTTCTTAACCTTGTCGGCACCGACGATATGGTCCGCGAGTTTCCTCCCGCTGCCGGTGGTGCCCACCCCTTTTATATCGATGTCTCCCATGTCTTTTCTGAGCGCGGAAAACGCCGACTGCAGCGCTTTTATCGGCTGGCCCATCGTCTTGCGGTAAGAGTTCCACAGGACGTTTCCCTCGTAGTCGATAAGGACGACTTTTGTTGTTACGGAACCGACGTCAATTCCGAGATATGCCTTCACATTTTCTCCTTTCCAGCAGATCCACAAACGCCTCGAGGCGGGTGAACATGTTCGCCTCGGAAACATGTTCATCGAAGATCATCGAAAGCACGGGATAGTCTCTGTCTTTGCTGATCCTGTGTATGACGGCAGACGCGACGAGTTCCGGCATGCAGGTGAAGGGCATGATATGAAGTACGCCGTCGATGCCCTTTTTATGGAACATAAGGGTTTTCCCCACTGTTTCTATGCTTTCTCCTCCCGAGGGATAATCGAGGTATCCTTTGGCGATTTTTGTTGAAAGCCGTGTCTGGTTCCGCCTGAAGGGCTTGAACCTGAAGCGGTCGTTCAGCCAGTCGCTCAGCCAGACGCCGCGCACCACTTCCACCCTCATCTCTCCCAGTTTTTTTTCTATCGAAAGATTCGCGAACGGGTCTATTGTAACAAAAATTTCCCCCAGAACTCCCACCCTGAGCGGCCTGAACCCACGGTCGATCCGGACTTCCCTGAAGAGCTTTTTCACGTTTCCCGCGGCTGACAGAAGCTTCGCATACGAGTCTGCCAGGTCTATCGTCAGGACCGCCTGTTTCAGCGCGGCGTCTGACTCCCCGGTGTTTATCTCCCTCGGCTTGTAATAATGGTAGAGCGCCTCGGCCCTGTCGAGCGCCGCCATCCTCATAAGGATGAGAAAGAAGACCCGGTACCCGTCGAACCTGTTTTTGATGCTGCTGATATCGCGGATCGTGTCGATCATGTCAGAGAGCCTGTCGGGGTTGTCAGTCGTCGACATCTTGAAAGTATAGCCGAGTTCGCGCAATATCTGTTCCTGGATGATCCCGTAGTACCCGAACCTGCAGGGGCCGTAACCGCCGGGCATCAGTATCGCGTCGGCCCCCGCGTCGAGCGCTTCTATCATGTTTCCGATGTTGATCTTGAAGGGCAGGCAGGCGTATTCGGGCGAATGCTTCACCCCGAGGTTCAGCGTCTTTATTGTTGCCTTCGGAGGGGGAACCATGTCCACCCCGTTTTTTCTCAATACGCGGGTGTAGGCGATGTGGAGCATGCCCATATGAGGAACGGTGAGCCTCATACCGTTTCCCTGCAGAGCATGTCAACGAAGGCCTCGAGCCTGGTCTGGAGGCCAGCGTCCGAGGTATGCTCATCTATGCTCACGGACATATAGGGCTTGTTCCTCGTGTTCAGCCGTTTTCTTATCAGGTCGCCGGTAAAAGA
>JAOUFP010000404.1 GCA_029858145.1 Nitrospirota bacterium
CATATCCGGCTTTACAGAAGAGGCTATGGAGATCCTTATGGCCTACAGTTATCCGGGGAACATCAGAGAACTCGAAAATATCATCGAAAGGGCGGTAATTCTCGAAAAGGGGGATCTTATTACGCCTGAGAGCCTCCCCAGGAGCATTCGGATGTTCCGCATAGAGACTTTTCAGTTCGACAATATAAAGACCATCAATGAAATGACGAGGGAATACGCCAGAAAGGTCCTGGAAATGGTGGATGGCAACAAAGTGAAAGCAGCTCGGCTGCTGGGTGTTTCCGAACTCGAATTCTACAGGATCCTGTCGGAGAAATAATAAATAGTAAGCCACGCTGTCTCTCCCACAGTTCCATACTTCTTTCCGCAATTTTTCCGCTCACAGCATCAGAGTTACGCGTGCGTGCACGTGGGTATTTATGTTAGATCCAGTTGTCATTCTCAGGCTTGGCCGGGGAATCCAGCTCTTCTCTCTGGATTGCCCGATCAAGTCGGGCAATGACGATACGCTGACAAGGCTTTCATGCAAAGAGGTTAACTGTCGCAATCTTACTTGATTAACGCCGCAGTAGCTTGTCAGCGTTCCCGTTTCAAGTCTTTTTTCCTTGCATGCTTTGCGGCTCGGCTCGAGTAATTGCAGGCTTTATGAATGAGATACTATCCCGCAAAAAAGCAGTTGTTCCAAACTGAAACATTCCCCTTGCCGTTTCACACCTCTAATCCCCCCTGCGTCCAGCGGACAAATCCGCAGAATCACCATGAGATTCAATACTGTCAATAACAGCCCGAGTGAGGAGCCTCGCTTCTTTCGATCGAGGTGTTCAGTACTGTTCAAAACTGAAACATGAGCGGCCCCTGCTCAATTCAATAAAACCAACAAAAACAATATGTTACATCTTGGCACTGCCGTTGCTCTTATAGCAATAGAAATCAGAAAACGGAGGCCAAGGTGAAAGGTTACAGGAAAATACTCATAGCAGTAAATGGTTCAAAGGATGCTCTCACGCAGGGATTGAGACTCGCCCAGGATGAGAAATGCTGGGTGACGGTTGTGAAGGTCATCCCTTCTCATGAAGGAGACCTTGATCTGACCGGGATCAGGAATATCGATGATGCCTTCAGCAGCGGCGCTGCACGGGAGATGAAAGACATTGGGGAAATCGCAAAACAGGAAAGGATGCTGGTGAAGACCCGCCTTGAGGAGGGCAAGGTCTGCGAGAAGATCGTAGAGGTCGCGGAAGACGAAAGGTGCGACCTGATCATTATGGGGAGCGAAAGGAAGAACTGGTTCAGGAGGATCCTGGGAGAAAACATTGTAGAGAGGGTAATTGAGCAGGCACCCTGTCCTGTTCTGGTAGTCGGAGCGTAGGGAAGGAGGAGTGGATGAAGAGAAATCAGCTTTTGTTTGTCACGTATCACGATGAAAACTTTGATGACGGCCTCTCTTACGCGGTAGATCTTGCAAAGACGCTGAACGACGGTATCGAGATACTGATGATCTACAAGAGAAAGGTCTTCGAAAAATTCGACGATATGATGACAGCGATCACCTTTGCCGAATCCGGAGAGCATAAGACGGCGCGCGAGCTGATAAGCGCGGATTATCAAACGAAGAATGAAGACTATGAGAAGAAACTGTCAGCGATCAGGGAAAAGTGCAGTAAATCAGGAATTGCGGTCGGTTTCAGTACGGCGGCCATGGATACGGTCGGGGCCATAAAAAATATCCTCAGGCAGAATGCGAGGATCGACATGGTCCTTCTGAGTCCGAGCGTTACGAACGACGGCAATGTGAACGCGAAGGTGTTGAATAATCTCGTAAAGACCGCATCAAGGCCTGTTGTCACGATGGCAAAACAGGCATCCGATGCAAAGCAGGCACAGAGGTAACTATGCGCATACAAAAAATATTTATTAAAAGGAGGAATTATTAGATGTATCTTTATCTGCCGGTAGCATTAACCAGTATTAACATTTTAATCCCTGTAGGGCTCGGCCTTGCGGTCGGTCTGCTCTCAGGGCTCTTCGGGGTCGGAGGCGGCTTTCTCATGACGCCCCTTCTGATCATGTTCGGGATACCTTCAACAGTGGCCGCGGCAACCGATTCAAACCAGATTGTGGCGGCATCGACGTCGGGCACTTACGCCCACTGGAAGATCGGGAATGTTGATTTCAAGATGGGCCTCTATCTGCTCGTCGGCGGTTTTGTCGGCGGTCTTGCCGGAGTCCAGGGGATAAAAATCCTGAAGGCGATGGGCAATGCCGACTTTGTCATTAAAATAACCTATGTGCTGATGCTCGGTATTGTCGGCACCTACATGTTCATCGAAAGCCTTCAGAGCATGAGGAAGAAAAAGGTCGAGGAAACGAAGCCGGTAAAGGAATCGGGAATGTCGAAATTTCTTAAAACGCTTCCCCTTCAGACGCATTTCGAAAAATCAGGGGTGACGCATTCCGTTCTCGTTCCTATAATCTTCGGCGGTTTTGTGGGGGTCCTCGCAGCAGTCATGGGTGTCGGCGGAGGATTTCTCATGGTCCCGGTGATGGTCTATATCCTCAGGATGCCGATGCATGTGGTGGTCGGGACGAGCCTTTTCCAGATTCTCTTTAACTGCATAGAGGTGACTTTTCTCCAGGCCTATACCAACCATACCGTGGACTTTATCCTCGCGGTGCTTCTGCTGCTCGGTTCAACCATTGGCGCGCAGGTCGGGACGGTTTTCGGAAGGAAGCTCAAGGGAGACCAGCTCAAAATAATCCTTGCGGGCATCGTGCTCGTGGTAACGGTCAAGATCGTATTTGATCTTACCTTAAGTCCTTCATTGCTGCTCGGACAGGGAGGTGGCCACTAATGAAAAAGGTTAATACACATATGAAATTTCTTGTACTGCTGAT
>JAOUFP010000406.1 GCA_029858145.1 Nitrospirota bacterium
AGCCCCTCGATGTCATAGGTAAAGAGGCTGAGCGCTGTGCGGAACCTCTTATGCGGACGGTAATCAAAGACCAGCTCATAGGTATTGATCGTCTCGGGATCCAGGTTCGGGTTGCCGAGCAGCGATGGATTATTCTGATAATAGCTGTCCGCAAAGGAGGGCGGACGGAAAGCTCTGCCGTAGAGGAGTTTTGTCGTAAGATCAAGGCGTGTCTCCCATACCAGCGCGAGCCTCGGATTGAAAGTATCCCCGAAATCAGAATAATGGTCGTAACGCAGTCCGGCTGTCAGCACCACATTTTTCACCAGCGTCCATTCATCCTGGAACAGGAGATGGAAGATCGTCCTGTCAACATCTTTCAAAAAGATATACTCCGTTCCGGTCACATCGGTGAGGGTGCCGTCCTGGACAGACTGAGTGCCGTCGAGTACACCGGGTCCGAAATTCTTCTTTTCAAAGGGATCAACAGTTGCATATTCAACCCCTGTGCCAAAGCGGAAGAGATGCTTCTCAAACCCGCTGTAGGACGCTGTAAGTTCAATGCCGTAAGTTTTTTCTGTGAAGCCAGGATGGCCGATTGCCCCGTCAGGGAACAAGGTAAGACCAACAGGACTACTGAAATCAATATTGCCGTCCGATCCGATGGGAAGGAGAGCGCCCGCAGGAAAGACCACGAGATAGTTGTCTTCCTTTACATATGTGTAACTGAGGCGGAAGAGCATATCCCAGTCAGGTGCAAGCTCCTTATTGCGGTAGGTCAAGTCAGTAAGGAAGAGCTTATTGTTTTCATCACCTGTGGGGTCCAATGCCTGGGCTGCTCCTGCGCCCTCTCCTCCATCCTCCTGTCCCCAGTACCACATCCTGAGGTCCCAGTTGTTCTTCGTAATGCTCAAATGTGTGTCCAGTATTTTGTCCCGCGTCTCAAGGGGACCGGGGGCCAGAGAAACATTGGTGCCCAGTGCCGCATCAATGATAGTCTGGAGGTCGGAATCGATAATCCGGTCCTTGTCGCCGTCGCTTCTCAAATAATCCAGGCTCAAGGCTATGTCCCAGCCGCTGTAATTGCCTCCATGCTGCACCCAGGTATCGGTCATGCCGAATGATCCCACCCGCATGCCGAATTCAGCACCTTTGATCTCAGAGGCCTTTTTGGTGATGACGTTGATCGTCCCGGCAAAGGCATCTGCTCCGTACAAGGCCGAGCCAGGTCCTCTGATCACTTCAATGCGGGCTATGTTGGCTGTAGACATGTTAAAGGTGTCAGGCCGGATTCCCTTGGTCGTAAATCTGACAGGATGACCATCGATCAAAAGAAGGACATGCGGATTCTCCTTGGTGAGTATTCCCCGTATCGAATAGCTGGAATTCAGACGGTTTAAATTGGAGGGCACCACATGGAGCCCCGGCACGGTTTCCAACACCTCGTCCAGCGTTGTCGCGCCCATATCCTCGATATCCTGGGCAGTGATAACCGTGGCAACTGAAGGTGCAAGTTTGAGAGGCTTCGAAGTTCCAGTGGCAAGAGATACATTAATCTCCACCAGTTCTGCCAGACCCTTTTCCAGCAGAGAAGGCATCGCCAATTCTGCGGATGAAGCTTCAGCCCGGCAGGTTGCAGACAGAAAAACAAATAAGAACAAAAACACTGCATTGAGATATAAAACTTTTTGGACACCCGGAACAAAAGACGACAGAGCATGACTTCTCAGAGGAACCTCTGCAATGAACGTCTTTTTTTGATCAGCGAAACTGTCCGTCCAATGCCCGGCGGGTTTCATTTTTATCTCTTGGTCTTGCCTGTTTTTTTCACCTCACGCCTTCTCACGTCAGACCTCTGAATAGCACGTTTTTTTGATGCGGCAGCTTCGATTTCCACTGCGTGCATGTCCATCTCGCGGGCACTTGCAATGCGTTCAGCCTCAAGCCAGTGATCGATATCCCTGCCATGAACCCTGCCGCCCTTTTCGAAAAGTTCATAGGCAAGCTTTTCAACTTCCTTGTGCTTTTTCATAACACCCCCGGTTTGTAACTGTCTTTGCTTGGAATTGAACTGCGTCATCAACAGAAATCGAAAGAGTTGGTTACCAGCTGTATCGTGTCCCATTATACCAGAAATAAATGCGTCCCGCACAAGGGCAACTTCGCATTATGGAAACTCCATGAGACATTGCAGGTTTTTATGCCTATCCACCTGTCATGACTGACTAGAACCTATCTCAAAATTGAAATTTTATGATAACCGCTCCTTGCGTCATTCCAGCTTGTCCGGAATCTTTCTTTGTTTTCAGAAGGATTCCCGACGCGCTTCGCTTGCGGGAATGACAGCCTTGAACCGAGAACCGATTTTGAGATAGGTTCTAATAACAGCATTTTTCAGGTTCATGGAGGAGGCGCATGAAAAAAATGATAAAAAGCATATATTCGGCGTCTTCAAAAAAAGAGGAGCCTCAGTAATCTGAGGCTCCTCTTTCAATGTTCTTATGTTATGAGTGGATTATCAGTTTTTCTCTTCCTCATCCGCCTTTTTGGCAGCTTCATCCTTCTTTTCTTTCTTCTTCCTGCCTGAAAGGTACGACTCGCTCGGTCTGAATGCAAAGGCTCCACTGCTCTGCACGCTCTCCATCACTCCGCCGCCAATCTTCTCGCCCACCAGCTTCACCACCATCGCTATCCCGATGAACGGCAGAAACGCCGCATACAAAAGCCCCAACGCAGGCGCTGCCACTATCACCGCTGCCGCCGGCATACGGTAAAACGTCGTCTTGCTGGTGCCCGGAAGCGTCCCTTCGTCTGTGATATCTATTCTTTCCCCGTTTCTCAGGTTCCAGTATGTCCCTTTTCCTACTTTGTCTCCTCCGGTATGCTTTAACATTGTCGTATCCTCCTTTA
>JAOUFP010000405.1 GCA_029858145.1 Nitrospirota bacterium
CGGAGACCCAGGGGGCCGCCATGCAGAGCCTCATCCTGCCTGAGGTAGGCCGCAGCATGCACCCGATGATGCCCAGAAGGGTGGTCTTGCCGGACCCGCTCGGCCCCTTCAGCACCGTCAACTTCCCCTTTTCGATCGTAAGATCGACGCCGTCTATCGCGGCAAACTCGTTCGGCCTTCCCATATTGAAGGTTTTTCTTATATCGGTCAGTTCTATCACCTAAGACCTCATGATCGAATCAGGATCAACGGTTGCGGCCCTCCAGGAGGGAACGATGGTTGCGACGGTGTAGGGGACGACCGTCAGGAAAAAAAGCGTCGCGATCTGATAGGGATTTATAAAGGGCGTAAGCCTGAAAGACGGGTACAGGACCGACCACCCCTTCAGCGCTCCTTCAAAAAGAGGGGCCGGAGTGAAAAAGATATGGATATAGGCCAGCACCATCCCCGTTAAAAAGGAGGTGAGCGATATCACCGCGCCTTCCCAGAACTTCATGACGATAACGTCCGAAGTTTCCCAGCCGATCGCCTTTAAGATGCCGATCTCCTTTCGTTCTTCAGCGCTCAAGCCTGATGCCTTGTCCCACGCAAAGATGATGAAGGCCAGCACCGAGCTGAAGATCATGAGCACGACCATGCCTGAACGCCAGTCGAAGACCGAATCATAGGTGCGCAGCATCTCATCCTTTATGATGGGCCGCATGCCGGGCAGAAGATCCGCGATTTTCCCGGCGATCGTCCTTAATTCCTCCTGGTTCCTCACCCGCAATGTCAGGTCTGTAGCATATTCTTTTGCCATGCCCGAAAGGTCTCTGAAATCCTCTTCCGCCATGAGAATGATATCGGCCGATACCAGCTCTGATTCCGTAGAGAGGATATCCGAGACCTGAAGCGTCAGCAGATCTCCGTCGTGCGTCCTGAAGGTCATCATATCTCCCCTGAACGCCCTGAGGCTTCTTGAGATTCCGCTGCCGATGATGATATCCCCTGCCGGGAGGGGATGGCTTTCGCTCACCATAAGCGTGAAATTGGCGCGGGACCGGGGGTCATAGTAGTAGCCCCAGAGCCGGGGAGAGGCCGTGTTGACACCTCTGATTTTCCTCATCTCCTCAACATATTTGACCGGCATCAGGTCATGCCGTCCCGCCACCGTCCTCTGAACCACGATATCGGGCGCGTTCTGAAGAATAAGGGCCGCCTCCTTTTTCAGGGCGTAGGTATAGAACATCACGGAAGCGAGGAGGAAAACGATGAGGGTGTAGACAAGAAACAGGGCGGTGTTTTTCCCCTTCCGCCTCAGAAGCGAGGAGAGGGTGAAGTCGATGATATTCTTCTGTTTATCGATCCAGCGTTTCATAACGGCTGCTCTCCCGCATCACTTCCGGAACTTTCATCAGGGAACCTGAAGGGAAATGCTCCATGGCCATGGGATGGTCCTGAAAGGCGGTCTGCAAATCCGACTGGGACGGGTGCCTCGTATAGCGCGCTTCCATAAAGAGGCTCAGATCGGTGAGTTCCAGTTCCTTTACTGTCCGTCCCATCTCCTCAAGATCGGAGGCTGCGTTCCGCCGTTGCGCAGAGGAAAGGAAAAAGATGCTCCCCGATAGCAGGAAAAGCACGATCAGAAAAGAGAAGTATATCGTTGATTTCCTCATATCCCCCCCGGCGGCCGGCGGGATGAATATCATCCTTCCTCCGCCCACTCACGGACCTCCGGCACTTGACCGGCGGCCCCGGAAAATGTGTTATCAGTCAGCCATCACAGTTCAGAGTATTTTCAGTGCAAGTCTTTTCAGGGTCTTCTCCGAGGCCTCTCCGAGAATCTTATACCGTATGAAGCCTTTTCTGTCGAGAAAGAATGTCCTCGGCAAGCCGAAAACCTCGTACCTCTTCGCGGCATAATTGTCAGGGTCGAGCACCACGGGATAACTGACGCCCATCGTCCCGACAAAGGCGCTGACCGCGTCCTTTTTCTGGCCTACGTTGACCGCGATGACGACAAAACCTTTTTTTCTGTACTCGGCGTACAGGGCTTCCAGGGCAGGCATCTCCCGGGCGCAGGAACTGCACCCCTCGGCCCAGAAATGGATGACTGCCACGCTGCCCCTGAGACTGTCCGGTATCGTCAACTCATTGCCGGTGAGATCATTCAGCGAAACCCGGGGTGCAGGATCTCCGATTTTGAGCAGGGCCTGCGGTACCGCGGCCTGCGGGAATGCAAGGCCAAGGGATAACGTCAGCACAAGCACCCTAAGAGCGCTTCCCGTGAACCCTTCTCCCGCGCGATATCTTCTTTGCTCAGCCATCGTCATATATCCTCATCCTTGCCCCGCGCGAATTCCCGGAGCCTTTCTTTATACTTCTCCGCAAGGGCAGGGAACGTGCCCGCCAGTGCGCCTCTTTTACTGCCGTAACCGTCAATGAGAGTTTTTATCGTGTGCTTCCCTGATGTCCCTCAGCCCACTTTTTCAAACTATAGGTCATTACCATGAAGGTGTCAACAGGGCGATTCAATTTATGAGCGTGCCCACATACTGTGTGACCGGGTCAGAAAAAACAGAGGTGCGTGATATTGGGAGAAAAATATCTTCGCTTGCATGGTCCCTGCATCTGTGAGAATATTATCTATGCGTTCCTGTGATATATGAAATATTTTTTGCCGGCGGAAACAGCACTGCCGGCAGCAGAAAGGTGATCCTGAGGGGGAGTTCTTTCATAGAAGCAAATAACGCGAGGCGGAAGTCCGGAAAGGGCGTATTGGGGAGTTGATGCCGCAGAAAAATCCGATAGTCGTTATCGCCGACGGCGAAAACATTAAGCTTTACAGAAATGTTTTCACGGGCGATGAAGTGGTGCAGGGATATTCCATCCCGGAAGCCGCAAATGGCA
>JAOUFP010000407.1 GCA_029858145.1 Nitrospirota bacterium
AGCCTCCTCCTCCGCCCCCTCCTCCGCCGCCGCCGGAAGAACCGCCTCCCCCGCTGCCTGAAGAGGAACCCGGAGCAGTCGACGAGGCGGCTACAGCGCCCGAAAGAGAATCGCCGAAGGAGGAAGCAAAATCGCCCGTGCTCACGGAATGCCATAAGGCTCCGGAATACCACGCAGGCGAATATCCTCCTGCCCCTCCTTCTGCCGCAGCGCCGGCGATGACGCCTGAGAACTGTTCCGCCCACAGCTGTTCGACATCAAGTGCAAGGGCATAGGGAAGATATCTCTCGAAGAGTTCGGGCGTCTTTCCGGGAGGATTCATCATGTTCATCCTGTCTTTTTCTGAAGCTGCAAGGAAAATTCTGAAACCCTCAATCGAGTCGAGAATATGTCTTCCGGCACGGGTTGGCGCCTTGAGAAGATGATAAAAGAGATAGTTGATAAAAATCGTCACTACCAGAAAAAAAACCATCATGGCCGAGGTTGCATATCCGAGCATAAACATGCCGGCTATCTCGCCTGCAACAAAGGGAATGGAGAAAAGCGTCAGGAAAAGCGCTCCGCCTCCCGCGAGCAGGCCGCTGCCTTTTCCCCTGAAGGCGGTCCTCCAGCGTGAAATGACCTGAGCAAGCAGGCCGGTCACCCCGATGCTCCAGATAGTGAGCCACACACACATGAAGAGAAAAATGGGAAGCGTATCTTTCGCGGCTGCATCGCCCAAACCGGTCAGGAAAAGAATCCCGGAGGAAAGGACTATCCCCGAGATGAAGAAACCCTTGTTGGTGACAAAATAGATTTTTTCATATTTGAGTTCGAGGTAGCTCTTCAGAGTGTTTACGGCATTCCTGATCCTTTTATGGTTCGACTGTTCAAGGGTTATCTTCCGGGCCGTGCTGAAGAGCGCCGAATTTATTTTCTGCTCTTCAGCGGTCAGCGGGGATTTGCCGTTATCTTTTCTTTCGAGCAAATAGGCATCGCCCTCCTCGCTGATCAAAAGATGTCCCTTCACCGCCATGTTTATGATCGAAGAGGCAAAGGTTTTCTGGTCATAGCCCATCTTCGTGATGAACCGCATCACCGCCGGTGTCATGCCGTCAGGAGGGGTGTATCTCGTCATGATAATCCCCGGATCAGGGTCCTTCCCCACCCTGATCCAGATTAAAACATAGTAAAAGAGAAGAAGCATCAACCCTGCCGGCCCGATGATAACGCCGGGATTAGCGGTGACGAAATTCCGGGACCTCTCTGACGGTGTCGGTTCGTCCACATACCCCTTCGGCCACGCAACCGCAATCGTCAGCCCCTCGCGGGGAGCAAGAGACCTCGTTGTCGAAAACCTGATAATTCCCGATTCGTCAATGGTCTGCGTAAAATCCTGTCCCTTTGCTCCCTGCGGTCCTGTATATCCCGCAAAAGAGGTAAGACGCCTTGACGAGTCACCCGGAAGCTCGATCGCGGTCGTCACCTCCCCAATCGGAACCTCCCAGCCGTTTCCGGTCACATTCCAGTAGAGTTCGTCATAGTCTCTGAAGAAACCAAGCTGCCGGTCAGTTCCGTAGACCAGAGTATAGGTATACTCGCCGGATGGAAGCATGCGGTCTTTGCTTCCGATATAGACACGCTTCCCGTTCGGGCGGTTCTCGATATGAAAAGGCTCGGGGATATTGTCCCTGAGCACCTCCTTCACCTCAAAGCCGACGACAGAGCTGTTTCCCAACCGGTCCCTGTATCTGGTAGGGAAGTCCCGGTAGATTCCATGCCGGATTTTGACGCCCTCGCTCTGCACCCGGATCGTTTCTTTTACGACGATCGTTGCGTCATGGCGCACGGAAATATCGCTCCTGAAGCTGATTATCTTTTCGTACGATTCAGCCGGAGAAGAAAGAAAGGGGGAAAAGAAAACAAACACTGCTATCGAAACGGCGATCAAAAGCCCTGATTTATCTTCAGCCATCAGCCCTCCCCTGCAGGATGCGTTGTTCTAGTATAGTTTATTGTCAGATCAGTCTTCAAACCTTGCCGGGATGGCCGGTCATACTGCTCCCGGGAGATGAAAGTTTTTTTAGAGTAAATTATCTGGAACGGCCGGTTGCGTTATCAGTCAGGAAGCGGCAGCGTTATCGTGACCAGGGTGCCCTTTTCAGGGACCGGCTGGAGCGTAATCTTTCCGTAGTTTTTTCTCACCGCAAGTCGTGCAAAGGGAAGACCAAATCCAGTCCCCAAGACCTTCGTCGAATAAAAAGGTGAAAAGAGTTTGTCGACATCTTCCTTTTTCGGAGGCTTACCGTTGTTGAATATCCCTATCTCAATGTTGTGCAGTGCGGATTTCTCCAGGCGTGTCGAAATCGTGATATGGGGGTCTTTTACGTCAATCGCCTCGACAGCATTAAGGAGCACTGAATAAAGCACATGCTCTATCTGCCTCCTGTCAGCGCTGACAGAAGGCATGCCCGGATCTGCATTCACATCGATCCTGATATTTGCAAGCCCGTTTTCCGCGCGCAATCTTTCCAGGACATGGCTGATCAGCTCTTCAACTGAAAACGGCCTGATATTCGGTTCATCTTCGAAAAGCTGGGTATATTTCCTGATATCCAGCATGATGCGCTCCAGTTTTTTGTTCTGCTCGATCAGCGAATCAAAAAGATTTTTTTCGTAATCCGGTCGGGATGTATCACGCTTGAGCCTCATGATATTGCCGCCGATGACTGTTACGGGGTTTCTGATCTTGTCCTCCACTCCCTTGATCACCTCGATATCACAGTGGATTGTGGTCTCGATATACGCCTCGGTCATAACAAAGAGGTTAAGGTCCAGAAGTTTATCAATGGTCTCTGAGATTTCGGCTCTCCTCTCAGGTAAAATCTCCTGACGTATCCTGTCATGGA
>JAOUFP010000409.1 GCA_029858145.1 Nitrospirota bacterium
CCGAGTCAGACTTGCAGACCCGAGAGTCGACGAAGAGCTGGTCATACTCGCTGAATCCGCCAGAGTACCATCAAACGGCCTCTGTGTCAGGAAGGGACTCGACAGGAACCTCAAGGAAAAGCTGAAAAAAACCCTTTTAAATCTCGATAAAGACCCGGAAGGCAAGCTTGTTCTTCAGAAGTTCGGCGCAATAAAATTTATCGAAACAACGGTCGCTGACTATAAGCCGGTATTTGACCTTGCAGGAAAGGCCGGAATTGATATCAAGACCTATGACTACAAAAATGAGTAAGCGCGCTTATTTTTTTGCAGACTGTTTCGTGCCTTTCCATACTGCATGTTAAGGAGAAGGCGGACCGAAAGCATGCCCGCGTATTTGCCGTTCTTGCCATTCGGGTATCCCTCTCATCTTTGTCTCTGCCCCAAAATCACATCGCGCCCCAAAGATGCTATAGTATGAGATCATGAGTATTTTTTCCGTCTCCGCAGCTAAGGAAAAAGCGCTTGCCGAAAAGATGGAGGCGCTGAATATCAGGGACGAGGATCTTGAGGAAAGCTTCATCCGTTCCGGCGGAAAGGGAGGACAGCACGTAAACAAGACCTCGACCTGCGTGTATCTTAAACACATTCCCACAGGCATTGAGGTCAAATGCCAGCAGGAACGCTCCCAGTCCCTTAACAGATACCGGGCACGGATACTACTGGCCGGCAAGATCGAACAACTGATAAAGGGCCGGGAGAGTGAGGCGATACAGCGCATTGAAAAGATACGACGCCAGAAAAGGAAGCGGTCGAAAAGAGCAAAAGAAAAGATGCTCGCTGAAAAAAAGCTCGTTTCAGAAAAGAAAAAGCTCCGGGGCCGTCCTGCCGAAAATAATGCCTGAGAGGCTTGTCCAGATATACGAAAAACTCTATGCCTCTTTCGGCCCCCAGCACTGGTGGCCGGGGGATACTGCGTTTGAAGTCGCGGTTGGCGCGATCCTGACGCAGAACACGAACTGGGGCAACGTCGAAAAGGCAGTAAAAAACCTGAAAGATAAGCACCTGCTCAGTCCCTCCGCCCTGCACGAACTCCCTCATGACCGCCTGGCAGCGCACATCCGTCCGGCAGGATATTTCAATATCAAGGCAAAAAGACTGAAGAATTTCGTCGACCTCCTCATGCAGGAATACCAGGGCAGCATGAAGAGGATGAAGAGAGAGGATCCGGGTTCAATAAGGAAGAAACTGCTTTCCGTAAACGGCATCGGACCCGAGACAGCCGATTCGATCCTCCTCTATGCATTGGAAAAGCCTGTATTTGTCATAGATGCCTATACAAAAAGAGTGCTTTCCAGACATACTATTCTTGATCATGACGCATCATATGATGCATTTCAGAAATTGTTTCACACAAAGCTCAAAGAAAACGTCAGCCTTTTCAACGAATATCATGCGCTGTTTGTGAGGCTGGCGAAAGAATACTGCAGGACAAGGCCGGTCTGCACAGGCTGTCCTCTGGAAAGGATGTGAATAGTATGGCACGTATTATTACCCAGGTACTGGTAGGGCTTATGCTTCTTTTCGGGGCAGCGACGCTGTTCCCCAAGGCATATATTGAGTTCAGGGGCAAAAAGCTCGGAAAGGGCATTCTGTCTTTTTCCCTCGGATGCGCCGCGCTCTTCTTTTCCGGCATGGCTTTTTACTACGCTTACCTTCTGACAAGATAGCGCGGCAATTAAGGCCTTACGCTCACGATATGTCTGACCGCGTTTTCAAAAGGGAGGATAATATCCTCCCGGGAAATCCCCGCAAGCTCGCCCTTGGAAAGCTCCGCGAGCTCCTTCTCAAGCCCGGGGCCTTTTGACAATATCAGCACGCCGTTTTTGTTCAGAATGTCTTTCGCCTTGCCGATAAACTCCTTGATGCTGTAAAGCGCCCGGGTTACCGCTGCATCGACGTGAAGCTCTTTTATCTCTTCTATCCGTTTATCCATGATTTCTACCTTCTCAAGCTGCAGCTTATTGCACAGGTGTCTTAAAAAAACCACCTTCTTCTGCGTCGGTTCGATCAGAAAGACTGTAAGACGGGGAAACATAATCTTGATCGGCATGCCGGGAAATCCTGCGCCGCTGCCGATATCCGCCAGCGTCACTGCCTCTGGCGGGAGCGCGTTGGCAAACAGGAGCGAATCGAGAAAGTGTTTAATGATAATCTCCCTGTCGGTCCTGAGTCCGGTAAGGTTATAGGCCCTGTTCCATCTTTTGAGCTCTTCAAGGTAGGTGATAAATGCATCGATCTGCCGTGCATTGACCCCAAAACCGATTTTTTCGAGCCCTTCGGCGAGAAGATCCCGCGCTTTATTCATAACGTTATTTTTCCACGAATAAAAAAAGCGGGCAGACCAGATGCCCGCTTTATGATAGGTTTGCTATATGACAATACAGCCTTATTCCTTCTCCACAACCTTCGCGATGCTGGATATCTTTTCATCGGCCGTATCCATAAGCTTCACGCCCTGGGTATTCCTGCCGTGGATAGAAATATTCTCCGCGGTCGTTCTGATGAGCTTGCCGGCGCCGGTGATCATGACCACCTCGTCCTCATCCCTCACCTGGAGAAGCCCCACCACCTTGCCGCCTTTCTCCGTAAGTTTGATGGATAGGACGCCTTTGCCTCCCCTGCCCTGAAGCGGATAGTCCTCTATCTTTGTCCTCTTTCCGAAGCCGTTCTCCGCGACCGTCAGGATGGCGGTCTTCTCCTCCGCAACCTCCGCGGCGACCACCTCATCGCCCTTCGTCAGCCGTATGCCGCGCACACCCTTTGCCGAACGGCCCACTTCCCTGACATCTTCCTCGTTGAATTTAATGGACAGGCCGTTCCGTGTCCCGATGATCAGGTCATT
>JAOUFP010000408.1 GCA_029858145.1 Nitrospirota bacterium
GAGGGCTGCGTCGAAAAAGGGCTTTCTGCAGTCAACGCCTTCAATATTGCCGTAGCGGATGAGTTTCATATAACGGCACCCGCCGAAGCATAAAGGCAGATACGCGCAGTCGAGGCATTCCTCATTCTTCCAGTTGTCGAGGTTGTGCGATGTGCGGTAATCCTTTATCCCTGTCCTGATATCTCCGATCTTGTATTCTTCCCTGCCTATGAGGCCGGGGCATTTGCAGATATCACCGTTGTAATTCACGATCAATCTCGCTTCCATGTCCAGCAGACACGGCATCGGCACAACACGATGCATTCTGAATCCACGCCTCAGAATCTCTTCCCTCAGGAAGATACTCGCCTCAATAAGCCACGGTTCGTTTAAATTAGTGCAGCCGTCGTGGAAATCCGGCGGTGCAATGCCTTCTGTTTCATTCGTCACAGGATCGAACCTGACGCCTGAAAGCCTCCCGGGCGTCAGCCCATTGTCCATCAGGTAGTCAAGGAGAAGAGGAAAGTCCCTATAATTGCCCCTCGTAAAATTCCCTCCTATCTCAACCTCTATCAAATCAGCGACCTCCATGAGGTTCCTTATGATAGCGTCAAAGCTGCCCTTCCCGCCTTTGAACGGTCTGAATGCGTCGTGGATCTCTTTCGGGCCGTCGACCGTCACCGACGCCTCTTTCAAACCCAGGGGCTTTAATCTCTTCACATTCGCCGGGCTCAGGAGGGTGCCGTTCGAAACAATATATGCGGTATATGTCAGCCCGTTGTCTTCAGCCAGGGCTTTTATCTTTCCAGAGACGTAAGCGATGAGATCAACACTCAGAAGCGGTTCCCCGCCATAAAACGTGAGCCTGATCTCTTCCCTGTCCTTCAGCGCGTTCTTCTCTACAAAATCGACGAACAGGTCCGCAGTCTCCCTCGTCATGTAAAGCTTCCCCTTTCTGCTGCCCTCAAAACAGTAGCTGCAGGCAAGGTTGCAGTCGAGGTTCATGATTATCTTGGCGGCAAATACAGGATCGCCTGCATTCAGTTCATCAAAGAAACGCAGCATTTCCGCCCTCTCCGCTTCCCTGCTCTCAACGAGAAAGCCGAGTTCTGTGAGGGTCTTTTCTTCCTCCCGGTCAAGCCTGTTCCCTTCGATCTCCCCCACCATTGTCTCGGGAACGATAATCGTCGAGCCATTCTTGGTCGAGAAGATGATGACCGATGCGGAATCGTTAAAATGCGGGAATCGTCTGATATATCTTGAAAATGTCATTTTAAAAGAAAGCGGGAGCAGGCCTCAGCCTGCTCCCTGACCGTAAGGCTGACCTCTACTTGCGGGTCGCCGCACTCCCTGGCGAGCAGCATTCCATACTTGCAAGTGCCTTTTTATCGACTCCCCTGCTCACGACAACAATCCTTTTCTCCATGACACCTCCTTTTCCGTGAAGATTCTTACAAAGGCCCTGTCAGAACTTCATCCTGAGCCCCGCCTCGATCCATCGCCCCGCGTTTATAAAGGGCGTTGTCCAGTATTGTGCTCCGTTGAAGATGTTATGGCCGGTTGCAAACACCTCCACATTGACGCCCCCATGTCTGATGATGCTTTTTATCAGATGCAGATCAAAGATCATGGCATTGTACCGGCCTTCATAATAGCTTTCCTCATTCCACATGACAGAATGGCCGTTGAGACTTCCCCTGATAGATTCATTGTCATCATACGACAGGCCGAGATCAACTGTTGACGTGGGCACGCCTTTTACCTCCTCGTCAGTCTCAAGGTCCTTCGCCCGGATAATTGAAGCAGCCGCTGAAAAGACAAATTTATGGAAAGAGGCCGTCTTCATTTCAGCCTCGAGTCCCCGCCTCCTGGATTTCCCGATATTTACAGAAGTCCTTTCCCCCGGAGATGTGGTACTGGGAACATATGCAATTTCGTCCCTTATCTCATGGTCAAATGCAGAAACCTTAAGCCAGAAGTGCTTCAGGATGCCTGTCTCTACCCCTGCCTGATACGACCAGACTGTCTCAGGCCCAAGATTCGGATTGGCATCAGCCCAGTTTGAATTCCCTTTCAAGTCTGCGATTTGGGGGTCGTTGAATCCCCGCGCGACGTACAGCCGCAATAACGTGTCAGGCCTCAATTCATACACAAGGCCAAGGCTCGGGCTGACAAACATGTCTGTTTCATCAGTGTCATCAAGCCTCAGGCCGGGGATGACGGTAAGATTTCCGATGATGATCGTATCATTCAGAAACACAGCATATTTGCTTAATGTCAGCTTGTCTTCGTCAAAGGCGTTGGATCTTACCACTCCGTATTCATAGTCGATGCCCGCAACTACCGAATGGCGCCAAGGGTTCCATTCGAGCCTTGCGCTCGCGCTGTAGCGTTCGTTATCGGTTTCGACAGGGAAAAACCATGGGTCTGGTTCGCGGGTGTCAGCCAGATACGATCCATATGACCAATCGCCCTTTGCGTATTTCAGGGAGAGCTCCATATCCATTTCAGCCCCTATTTTGCTTTTCAGAGAGAGGTTCGACAAAAGGCTTTCCATCCTGTCCCTGTCATACACACCCCAATCGGTAAAGAGACCGACACCTCCGCTATTTTTGTTGTACATAAGCGCCCCCTCGATGCTGGCATCTTCGAAGAGCCCGTAAGACAATTTCGCGAAAAAGTTCCTGTTCAGTCTGTCATTTTCGGGATTAAAGCCGTCTGTCTCGAGCCCCCGTGCGGAAAGATAATACCCGAGCCCGCCTTTTTTCCCGAACAGTTCCGCACCGAGGTCAACGGTCTCCCTTTCGCCGTACGAGGCCTGAAGGGTTCCGTTGGCTTTTTCCGACGTGCCTGCCGCCTTGGTTATGATGTTTATCACCCCACCGAGCGCGGAGCCCCATGCTTC
>JAOUFP010000032.1 GCA_029858145.1 Nitrospirota bacterium
CTGATATTTCAGGTGCTCTTTATAATCTCCGGCCTTTTTCCCGCCGAATATCAACGATGCCCTGATCGCCCAGTCGAGCGCGTAAAGGGTGTGCTCCGTGTCAGGCCCGAGAGGAACAATTCTGGTTTCCCACCCGAGTTCAACACCCTGCCTCAGCAGCTGTTTGGTTACGCTGTTGCCATCCGGGGCGTGGCCTGAAAGGAAGGTGAGGATATTCTTCTCCTGGAGTTCCCTGACGATCCTGACCGCTGTCTCGTCATCAGGGGCCGCGCCGATAATCGCGGCAAAACCCGGCATGGTGCCGTCAACAAGCTGAATGCCAAGGTTGCGCTGTATGGTGTCTGTAATAAACCCGTTGTAGACAAACCCTGTTTCAGGGTCTTTTACGGGCTCGAGGCCTTCGATATACCGAAGGGCAAGAAGAATCTCCTCTGCAAAAAGGGTTGCCATTCCCGAATCAAGGGCCTCGCCGAGATAAGGCTTCCATAAACTTTCATCCGGCTCATCATGCAGCAGGCTCCTGGTTTTTTCAAGGGCCACCTTCATATCTCCGAGCGTCTTCACCGGAAATCCTGTCATCGCATATATCATGGGAAGATAAAATGCGGTATCAGGAAATTCAAACGTAAACTCTTCTCCATGAGCCGCAATGGCCTTCTGGAGCATCTCTTCAGCGCGATTAAACAGGTTATGGGAACCTCTTATAGCCGCTGAGGCTATTAACTTGGACATCCTGACCTCCTCTGGTATGGATGAGACCCTTCGGTAATATCGTTACCTGATGTACTCCACCCAAACTTTTTACATAGATATATTTTTAAACTGTTTGCTTTATAAAATCAACTCTTTTATGCTGTTCTCGTCTTTAAGAATGCGGGCAATGCGTTTGCTTCACGCGGCCCTACCGTTACCTTCCATCCGGGCAGCTTGTCTTCTATGGATCCGCTCAGAATCGCGACATAGCCCGGCAGAATCAATTCCTTGGTCGCTATCTCCTTTTCTATCCCGCTCTCGGTGATGAACTGGGCTATCTTTGAAGCAGTAAACTTGCCTGCGGCCCACGCGGTCAGAACAGAGAGGCCTTCACAGTCCATAACAGCAAGCCTGCATGGAACCTTGCTGTTTTCGATCTCGCCCGAGACGATAAAGTACGTCAGAGAGAAGTTCGTGGTAATAAGGAACGGGGATTCCGGCTTCGGCTCTCCGATATTGTAGATCTTCTGTTCCACCTGCATCGGGACCTGAGGATCGGTGTAGATGTTCTGCCTCAGGGTGAAAAGAACGAGGTTTTTCCATTTCTCTATGCTGCTCAGGACAATAATCGAAGCATACTTTGTTATCCCGACGCCGGCAAGGAGCATCTCGTGAAGGCTGTCTTCACGCTGCATGAAATTGATCACCGGATATCCCAGCGGCTTGAAGTTCTTTTTTACGGCAGCCCTTCGAATCAGGGTGTTGTGCTCGATGATATCCTTCGCCTTCCTCGCGCCCGAGTCGATGACCATATCCTCGACTCCAAGGCCCTTCACCTTCTCGGTAAGCGCCGAGAGTTCTTCCAGACCGTTTGCCACAACGCCAAGGATTGCCTTGTTGTTCTTTGCTATCGCGGCCATCGCCTCTGCGTTGGATGCGTTTGCACCATAGAGAACCGGCCTCTTATCGGCAAAGAGCTTTATCGCGGCCTCTGCAGCCTGCGGATTTTCGGTATTGATGATTACCGGAACCGCCGGCGCTTTCGCGGCAACGATTTTGGCTGCAGCCTCAAGCTTCGCGGCATCGCCTGACGCATTGGTGATCATGATAGAGTCTATCCTCAGCTTCTGCCCTACCCTGTCTATTTCGGAGCTGACCACCTGCTCACAAAGGCCTGAGACCTCTGCCTCTGAGAGGGTATCTTTCACCTCGATCGCAAAGGCACAGGGATTTACGAACTTTTTATCATGCCTGAAGAGGACCGTCTCTTCTCCCATCTTGACCGCCTTGTCCCCTGCGCCGAAGGTAATCGGTCTTACCGGAGGAGCCGAGGCCTCTCCAAGGATCTTCTTTGCCTCTTCAGAGACATCAGGACAGGAATCGAGAGAAGCCTGCCTCTGCGCAAGTTTCATGGCAAAGGCGAGACAGGTTGGATGCCCGCACTTCTTGCAGTTCGTTTTCGGTAAAAGCTTGAATATTTCAACGCCTGATAAAGCCATTTTTTTTAAACCTCCTTAAGTATTCGTAATGCGTAATCCGTAATGGGTAATGGGTTTGCAGATTTTTTCTCTCATTACGCATCACTCATAACTCATCACTTTATATAAGTTCCTCAATGATTTTTTCTACCGCGGCGACAGCCTTTGGATGCCTCATGATCAGGAGCTCCGCACCGGAGATGAGAAGCGCGGTTGCCGTTTCGGCTTCCCACGCAATCCCTCTTTCCTCAGCCGAACCCCACTGCGGGAGGTCCGCTTCAGACGCGGTCGTCTCCTTCACCTTCCATACGTACATGCCGACGTCTCCCAGCAGCGGCTGCTGCATCGTAACGTCGTTCTGGGTAAGGGCGGCAAGCCGTATCCTCTCCATAACAGAATAGGTATACTCAAGGCCGTAGCCGAGCGCCGAACACATCGGGTCGGTTATCACCCTTTCTTTGTCAAACCCCATCTGGGTAATAAGGATATTCAACTGTTTTGAGAGGTTTATATCGAGCTCGGACATGGCTATCAATTTATGGTTGTTCGCCATGGCTGCGGCAGCGATCGTTTTATAGTTGGCCTCCTGGGCCTTTCCTATGATGCAGTTCCTGTCTTTTGCAGCCTCAGCAACCGCGACCAGTATTGAAGTGTCCTTTTCGGCATGGTTGCTGCCGAGGATGATAACGGGGATACTGACAGCAGCAAGCACATCCTTGACGGTTTTAACTGCATCCTCCGGAGAACGGTTCTCCCTGTCCGGATGCGTACCGACTAAACGCAGAGCGATCGCCCTGGCCTTCAGTTCATCCTGACAATACTTCGCCCACTTTACCGGGTCATCAGAAACACCCTCAAATGCCTTCTGCGCATTCTCAGGCCAGTCTGAAGGTGGAACGTCCTGTATCTCGAACGCTATAAGCGGCCTGTTCGGTGTAGTTCCCTCAAAAGAATGGAATGGCAGAACATTCTCACCGCCAAATGTAACCGCACGGTCACCGGTCCCGATGGTGACCGCATATACCTTACCAGCGTACGTCTCCTTGGTTGGTGTAAAAGCCATGTAGTAACCTCCTGTATTTCGTAATCAGTGATGCGTGATGCGTGACGAGTAAAAGACCTTAAAAACTTCCTGTTCTTCAACCATTACGCATTACCCATCACTCATAACGGTCTATTACATTTCTAAATATGAATGGGCATACAAGGTATTGCCCATAATGACGTCAAGCGTCTTTTTTATCTCTTTCATTTTTGCGGCGTCATCAATCTCTTTCCCGGCCAGAACATCATCCAGCAGTTTCTTCTCATTCAGGGCTTCGGCCATCTCATGAGCATCGGCAATCGCGGACGTCAGGCCGGCATTCATGAGCATCAGGAAATAGTATTTATTCAATATCGGTCGTACGTGTTTAGGGCATCCGTTGGAAATATTGCTCAGCCCCACAACGGTTTTCATGGGCGGATCGTTCATTTCCTGAAACATCTTTATCGCCTCAATGACTTTCACGGCGTGGTCCTGCGACGTTGCAATCTGCAGGACGAGAGGATCAAGATAAATATCTTCGAGCGGTACGCCGTATTCCATGGCCCTTGCCATGATTTCAGCCGCGATGCCGGCCCTTTCCTCAGCGTCAGCGGGAAGTCCGCCCTTGCCTACGGTCAGACCAATCACCTGTGAATTATACTTTGCGGCAAGTTCGAGAATCGGGAACCGTTCAGGGTCGTTTGAAGTCGAGTTGATGAGGGGCCTCCCCCACTCATTGTTATGCACCTTAAGGCCTGCCTCCAGGGCGCTCGCATTTGTTGTATCAAGGCATATCGGCAGCGGGACAACCTCCTGTATGGTCGTGACCATCCACTGCATCAGATCTTCACCGCCGTCTTCCGCGGGGCCGATATTGGCGTCAATCATTCCGGAGCCCTCTTTCCACTGCCGGGTCGCGATCTCCTGTATCGGGCCTTTATCTTTTTTCATCATAGCCTCTCTCACCCTCTTGGCTATAATGCTTAACTTTTCTCCTATAATGAGCATCAAATACTCCTTTCCTGTATAAAATTATGCGTGATTATTTTCCGGCATAGATGCATCCCGAGAACTGACTTCAGCTTCAATCCTTCGAAGACTTCTAACTATAGCCTCTTTTTAAAAACCAATAAAAACTATCAATTTTTATGCTATTGATCATTTTTACATATAAAGTTAAAAAAGATAACATAAATTTATAGCATTTGGAAATTTTTTTAATTTATAAGGCCATAAGCAGCGATAGCAGCGCAAAAATGTCCGTTTCTCAATTTTTCTCTTATGGCATGATGCATCCCGGAGTTGTCGTTCGAAAAAGACTTTTTTGTCATTATAAACGTCCCCGGACTCTGTCGTGCCTGATTCAGGCCTCAACTTGCAAACTTCAAACACCGAGTGCTAAACTGATGGAACTTTAATTTTGATTCTTTCGTAAAGTTGAAAAAGGAATTTACAATATTAGGGTGTCATTCCGGCTTGTCCGGAATCTTTCTTTTTTCTTATCTTTAATGCGTCTATATCCGGAAAGATTCCTGACGCGCTTTGCTTGCGGGAATGACATGTCAGTTGGCTGGGGCATTCCCGTCTATACTAAAAAAAATTCTGTCAACTTAAATACGAAAGAGTTTAATTTTTCACGGAGGATTCTTGGAGCTTTTCACCCTCGGAATCGCAGAATTAAATTCAATGCTGGAGCGCCGTGAAATATCCGCGAGGGATATTTGTGGCTCGGTATATAAAAGGATAGAAGCGGTTGAGGGCAGCATCAGGGCCTACGTGACGGCAACACCCGAAAAGGCGCTGGAAATGGCTGAACAGGCTGATAAGGATATCGCAGCGGGAAGCAAAAAAAGCCTTTCCGGCATCCCCATCGCCATAAAAGACAACATGTGCACAAAGGGCATCCTCACGACCTGTGCATCAAAGATATTGTCCAATTTCATTCCTCCCTACGAAAGCACGGTCACCTCAAGGCTCCTGGAGAACGGTTATGTCCTTTCAGGGAAGACAAACATGGACGAATTCGCGATGGGGTCATCGACCGAAAACTCCGGGTTCCATACCACGCGGAATCCGTGGGACATCGGAAGAATCCCCGGCGGGTCAAGCGGCGGGTCAGCAGCGGCGGTTGCGGCAGATGAATGCATCGCGGCCCTCGGTTCCGACACCGGCGGGTCGATCAGGCAGCCCGCTTCATTCTGCGGAGTGGTCGGACTGAAGCCCACCTACGGAAGGGTTTCAAGGTACGGACTTGTCGCCTTCGCGTCCTCGCTCGACCAGATAGGTCCGATAACAAAAAATGTGACCGATTCAGCCATCCTTCTGAATATCATTTCCGGAAGGGATACCCAGGATTCAACGTCAGCTCCGGTAGAAGTGCCTGATTTCACTTCAGTACTCGGCAGGGAGATAAAAGGGCTCAGGATAGGCATTCCCGGTGAATACTTTACCGAAGGGATCGATGCCGAGGTGGAGCAGGCGGTCAGAAACGCGATCAGACAGTTTGAATCGCTCGGGGCGATACCTGTGGAAATATCCCTGCCCCATTCAGGCTACGCGGTTGCAGCATACTATATCCTTGCCACGTCCGAGGCCAGCTCGAATCTGGCCCGCTATGACGGTGTAAAATACGGCATCAGGGCGGAAGGCAAAGATCTTTTGGAAATGTATATGAAGTCGAGGGCGCAGGGCTTCGGCGCTGAGGTGAAAAGAAGGATCATGCTCGGCACCTACACGCTTTCCTCAGGCTACTACGAAGCATACTACAGAAAGGCCCAGCAGGTGAGGACCCTTATCAAGAATGATTTCGAAAACGCCTTCAGGAACGTTGACCTGATCGTCACCCCGACGTCGCCTACTGCCGCGTTCAGGACCGGTGAAAAAACAGACGATCCGCTCCAGATGTACCTTGCGGACATATTCACGATCTCGGTAAACCTCGCGGGTGTTCCGGGGATATCTGTCCCTTGCGGGTTCACCTCGGGCAGCCTGCCGATCGGGCTGCAGCTGATCGGAAAACACTTCGATGAAGCATCATTGCTGCAGGCGGCATACGCCTATGAGCAGTCAACCGAGTGGCACAAAAGGAAACCGGCACTGTGAAATACGAAGCGGTCATAGGACTCGAAGTCCACGCCCAGATGCTCACCGACACAAAAATATTCTGCGGCTGCTCCACAAAATTCGGCTCTGAACCAAACTCTCAGACCTGCCAGATATGCATAGGGATGCCCGGTGTGCTCCCTGTGCTGAACAAAAAGGCGCTCGAATTCGCGATCAGGACCGGCCTTGCGACGAACTGCACCATAGCATCCTACAGCCGCTTTGCGAGGAAGAACTACTTCTATCCCGATCTGCCGAAGGGCTATCAGATAAGCCAGTACGAACACCCGATCTGCGAGCACGGTTATATCGAGATCGTCGTCGACGGGACCGACAAAAAAATCGGCATCACGAGGATCCACATGGAAGAGGATGCAGGAAAGAATATCCACGAGGGCGGAGGCAATTACAGCTTTGTTGATCTGAACAGGACGGGGGTTCCCCTTATGGAGATCGTCTCAGAACCCGACATGCGCACCCCATCAGAGGCGGTCGAGTACATGAAGAAGCTCAGGGCGATCGTCAGATACCTCGGCGTCTGTGACGGGAACATGGAACAGGGCTCTCTCCGGTGCGACGCGAACGTCTCTGTGCGGCCCGTGGGACAGAAAGAATTCGGAACAAGGGCCGAGATCAAGAACATCAACTCCTTCAGGTTTGTGGAGAAGGCGATCGAATACGAGATAAAACGGCAGATAAAGGTAATAGAAGACGGCGGAAAGGTCATCCAGGAAACGAGGCTCTGGGATTCGAACAAAGGGATCACGGAATCGATGCGCTCCAAGGAAGAGGCCCACGACTACCGTTATTTCCCTGACCCTGATCTTGTGCCGATAACCGTTGAACAGACCACGATCGATGAAATTCGCGCCGGCCTTCCTGAATTGCCTGATGCAAAGAGAAAGCGCTTTGTCTCAGACTTTGGACTTCCGGAGCTTGACGCGGACCTCCTGACATCGGAAAAAACGGTTGCTGAATGGTTCGAGGAGGCGGTGAAGGCAGGCGGTCAGCCAAAGGCGGTATCAAACTGGATGATGGGCGAACTCATGCGACTGCTCAACGAAGAGAACCGCTCCATAGAAAACTGCCTGTTAAAACCAGAACAGCTTGCGGACATGCTTGTGCTTATCGGCAAGGGCACCATCAGCGGCAAAATAGCAAAGACCATATTTACAGAGATGTACAAGACCGGAAAAGACGCAGGGGTAATCGTCAAAGAAAAAGGCCTTGTCCAGATAAGCGACGAATCCGCCATAGAAAAGGCGGTCGACGAACTCATCGCGAAGCATCCGTCAGAGGTTGAGAGGTTCAGGGCCGGAGAAGAGAAGCTTCTGGGCTTCTTCGTGGGCCAGGTGATGAAGGCGATGAAAGGGAAGGCAAATCCCCAGATGCTCAACGACCTCCTCAAGAAAAAGCTTTCCTCCTGAAAAAAACATTTCGCCGCAAAGTCACAAAGTCCGCAATGACAAATATAACCTTGCACCACCGCAAATAAAAAAAGGCGGGAGATCCCCCGCCTTTTTCCCATGACTTCATGTCTCCCTTTGCTACTCAACCTTCTTCATTTCGTTGCCGCAGGGGCATTTACCTGGGTTCTGGCTTATGGTTTCGCACTTGCAGTCGGCCCCGCAGGCGCAGGCATACTTACCGACGGTCTTGAAGGGACGCTCCTTCTCCCATGAATCGGCCTTCAGCATCACCTGGCCCTCTTCAACCTTCATTACCTTCGCCTTGACCATTTCGTTTCCGCAGGTGCATTTGCCAGGCCCTCTCGACATGGTCTGGCATGGGCAGTCCGCGCCGCAGTTGCAGGCATAGACCTCATCACCTACCTTAAGATCCATCTTCCCGAAGGTGCCGGCGAAAGCCACCGAAGCGCAAAACAGGAAGAGAACCGCAAAGAATATAGTCTTTCTCATGATTTCACCTCCTTTAGTTCCCTGAATCCACAGCTATAAGCATAATTTCACTCTATGACAACACCCTGCCGCTGTCAAGCGGATATTTTACAGGCTCCGGCTACCTGATAATTTCCCACATGTCCTCATAGGCTGCGTTCATAACTTCGCGGAAACCGGTGATCGCTCCGCCGAAGTCGCGCATGAACTCCTCTGCGTCTTCCCTCTTTTCGAAGGCCCATTTGCCCCTGATCGACATGACTCCGTAGTTCGATCCGCCCAGCACCCATACCGCCTTTTCCGCATCCACAAGGCTCCGGTAATCGTAGGTGCCGACCATTATCTGCGCAGGCCCCTTCTCCGGGTGAAGCGCAAGGTCGATTCCTGCACAATGGACGCTGCAGAGACCCGCTTCCGACCCGTCCCGGTACCTCAGCAGCACCCTGCTGTATGCGTACTTCTTACGGTCCATGCCGCAGTAGGAACACCCAGGGTGGGCGGAGATATCGTCCCCCGGTTTTTCATCGGTCAGCGGCCGTAGTTTTATCCCGTCAAACATCCCTGAGAAGAGCGCGACCATCATATCCTTAAAATTCACGACCCTGCCGCCATGGGCCGCCGAAAACGACTCGGCATCCTCTCTCCCGGAAAAGGCCTCCCTGCTCCCGTCGCTGAGACCGATTACCCAGAACGCCTTCTTTGCATCGAGAAGCTTCCCGCTTCCGTGCTCCCTGCTCCAGATGGTCTTTACATACTTTTCGCGGTATGCCGCAAGCATCGCCCCTGCGCAGCGAAGACCGCACGCGGAACGGAACGTCCCATCCCCATATTCGATGCGCACCTCCTGCGCCGATCCCGGCGTCACATCATCGCAGCTGCGACATCCCGATGTGTCCGCCTCCGAACGTGCAGACAGACTCATAAGCACAGGCGCCAACAAAATGATAACGGCGACCTTCAGCGTCTTCTTCACCTGCTTCCCCTTTTCAGCGAATTCACCTCTTCGTTTAGATCTTAACACCCCAAATGGTTATCCTCAAGAGGCTATATCCTGAAAAGTTGTTCTTTGCGGCTTTGGGCTCATCAGAGCATTTGACAGAAGAGCGCAAAGCGGCTACATTTAAACAGATAACCGTTATGGATACCGTACGATTCAGATTGCAGATTTTTCTTGTCCTCCTCCTGGTTCTCATGCTGGCAGGCACCGCCGGCTTTATGAAAATCGAGGGCCTCTCACTCACCGACGCGGTATACTTCAGCGTCGTGACCGTCGCGACGGTCGGCTACGGAGACATCGCGCCCAAAACTGAGGCAGGAAAGATTCTGGCCCTGATCCTGATCATTACCGGCGTTGGCACCTTCCTCGGTGTTGTCGCGAACTCGACCGACATGCTCCTGAACAGACGGGAAAAGGCGCTGCGGAGGGAAAAACTGAATATGGTCATAGGGGTGTTCTTCAGCGAAGTCGGCACCGACCTTCTGAGATTTTTCTCCTCCTGTGACACCAGCGCTGAGGCGCTCAGGAAAGACCTTGTTGTAACAAATGAATGGACTGACAGGGAGTTCTCGAGCAAAGGCAGCCGCCTCAACCAGCACGGATATACGATCGACAGCAGGCTGGCAGACCTCAATAAATTGAGAGGGTTCCTTCAGGAAAAAAAAGAACTGGTGCTGAGGTTGTTTGAAAATCCTTTTTTGCTCGAACATCAGTCCTTCACCGAGTTGCTCCGGGCGGTCCTCCACCTGAAGGAAGAACTGCTCCACAGGGAGAGTCTCGACGACCTGCCTCCCGAGGACTACAAACACCTCTCCGGTGATATCCGCAGGGTATATGTCTTATTGGTCCATGAGTGGCTCGACTACATGAAGTATCTGAAGAAGAATTATCCCTACCTCTTCTCCCTTGCTATAAGGACCAATCCCTTCGACAAAAATGCTTCCGTCGTACTGAAATAGCAGCCCAGGAGTATGGGGATAGGAAAGAGGATTACTCTCAAAGTCCGCACCGGAGGGTATCTTGCTCATTCCGCACAATACAAGCGGAAAATGTCAGGAAGAAGTATCCATTTCGAAAACCGTGGTTTTAATTACCATTTTGATAGTGTAGAATAACTGTTTAAAAAGTGATCCATCATCAGTTAGCTTTTAGCAGAATAACCCTTTATGTTTCCCATAAGAGACACAGTACCAAATAGAACATTCCCGACAACAACATGGGTCATTATAATCCTCTGCGGGATTGTTTTCCTGTTTGAAACAAACTTGCCGCGGGAACTCCTCGAAGAGTTCACCTATTATTTTGGGATTGTGCCGATTGAATATACGAAGCGTCATCATCATGGCCTGCCGCTGCTAGATTACGTGGCGTTTCTGACCACGATGTTCCTGCACGGGGGATGGCTCCACTTTCTGGGCAATATGTGGTTCCTCAAAATATTCGGCAGCAAGGTAGAGGACCGCATGGGACATAGCCGGTTCCTTGTGTTTTATCTGATTGTGGGGATACTTGCCAGCATGTTCTATATCTATTTCAGCCCCCGGTCCTCCATGCCGGTCATTGGGGCATCAGGGGCGATAGCCGGGGTCATGGGTGCATACTATGTGCTGTTCCCAAGGGCGAAAATCCTGACGCTCATCCCGATATTCATTTTTCCGTGGTTTATAGAGCTTCCAGCCGTTATTTTTTTAGGGTGGTGGTTTTTGCTTCAGCTATTTTCGGGAACGGTTGCCCAGGTGTTACCCCCGGATGGCGGAGGCGTGGCATGGTGGGGTCACATCGGGGGATTTATTGCCGGTGTTTTGTTGGTGCCTTTTTTCAAAAGACCCTCCAGGCGATACCAATGAGAAAAGGATTATAATGAATTAAAAATATTTCGGTGTTCAGGAGAGACAATATGAGTGACTTCAACAAATCGGCATGGGTGGAAAATAAATTTGCTGAAAACTATCTGGATAAAGCAGACATCTATATTGTGGAACGCAGGAAGATGTTTTGGTTTGTGTCGTCCCTGTTTTCCCATTTCATTCAGGGAAAACATGACATCAAACTGCTGGATTTGGGTTGCGGAGACGGGGTACTGACCGGGGAATTACTGAAAATTAATCATGAGATATCTGCAACACTGCTTGATGGCGGTGAAGGCATGATTCATAAAGCCAAAGAAAGACTAAAGGGAAACCGGAACACCACGTTCATTCAGGCAACTTTCCAGGACCTGCTGGGGGGTACAGTTAAACTGGGAACATATGACTTTTGCGTTTCTTCCATGGCGATTCATCATCTTGAAATGAGTGAAAAGGCTTCCCTGTTTCACCTGATAGCATCGTGTCTGAAATCCGGAGGCCGGTTTGTTGATGTTGATGTTGTACTTCCTCCCTCCGAAGAACTTGAACATTGGTATTTTGCCATTTGGAAAGATTGGCTCGCCACTATGATGGACCGATACAATATCAGGGACGAAGTGCCCGAAGACCTGATCAGGCGTTATAAAGACCCTTCCAGCATGAACAAACCAGACACATTGGGAAATCAACTGAGAGCAATGGAATCAGCGGGGTTTGTTGATGTGGACTGTTACTTTAAGAATGGTATTTTTGCGGTATTTGGAGGCAAGAAACAATAGGCATGACACAGCTCTGCATGCTGAAGATTTCAAACACCCCTCCGGCGATATCCGAAGGGTATACATCTTATTGGTCCATGAGTAGCTCGAGTACATAAAGTATCTGAAGAAGAATTATCCCCACCTCTTCTCCCTTGCGATAAAGACAACCCCCTTCGACTATAATTCTTCCGTCGTGATGCAATAGCGGTGCAGAAATATCCGAAGCAGGAATGGGGAGATTACGAATAGGCGCCATCTGCTGCGAAGTTGCAGCTATAGCTATTT